>JANQKJ010000206.1 GCA_028281205.1 Gammaproteobacteria bacterium | reverse complement strand
AAACATGCACTGCAACTAGAAATTGAGGCATTGCGTACACGTTCTGCGACATCCAAATCAATTTTTAGTCGTCTGCAAATGGAACAATCTGAGGGTAATTTACGTATAGAACACTTGACTGAAGCGATTGCTGAAAGTGAGCGCCCAATTCAAGAATTTTCTTCAGCACTAAAAGAAAAGTTGGATTCTCGTTTACAAGTAGAAGAAAAATTAAGTGCATCACGTAAGAGTCTAGAAACTGTTGAAGCTGCAATACGTGAAAGAGATGAAAAGCGCGTCGCAGTGGATACTCAGATTGGTGAGCAGAGAGAAGATCTCAATCAGCAGCGTATGAAATGGCAAGAGCTAAAAGTTCGTGTACAAACTATTAAAGAGCAGTTGGATCAATATGACTGGAGTGAACAAGAACTTAGCAAAGAATTGCCTGAAGATGCTTCTATGTCGCGTTGGGAAGAGCTGGTTAGCCAGCTAGAAGACAAGATTAAACGCTTAGGCTCAATTAACTTAGCAGCGATTGATGAGTATCAGGAACAAAGCGAACGCAAAGAATATTTAGACTCACAACATGAAGATTTAACCAAAGCACTGGAAACATTAGAGACTGCGATTCGCAAAATTGATCGTGAAACAAAAGAACGTTTCCGCGATACGTTTGACCGTGTCAATGCACACATTCAAGAGATGTATCCGCGTTTATTTCCTGGCGGCAAGGCATATTTAGAAATGACAGGCGATGATTTGTTAACCGCGGGGGTCACTATCATGGCGCGACCTCCAGGCAAACGTGTATCTTCAATACAATTGCTATCTGGTGGTGAAAAAGCATTAACTGCAGTGGCCTTAGTATTGGCTATATTTGAATTGAATCCGGCACCGTTCTGCTTGCTTGATGAGGTTGATGCGCCATTGGATGATGCCAATGTTGGGCGTTTCTGTGACTTAATAAAAGATATGAGTAAGCGCGTGCAGTTTGTATTCATTACCCACAACAAGAGTACTATGGGTTATGCAGATCATATGCTTGGTGTCACCATGAATGAACCAGGTGTGTCTCGTCTTGTCTCAGTAGATATTGAAGAGGCGGTACAGCTTGCTAGCGCGTAGCAAAACCGTTGCTTGTGTTGATGAATTATTTTGTTAGGTAGGTCAGATGGTTTCTGCTTTTGAGTTGAGAGTTGCACTAGCAATAATTGCTGTCATTATTATTGCTGCAATCTATGTTTGGTATCGTGCCAACACTAAGGATCGCTTGATTGATGACCTTAGTGCTAATGACTTAGATCTTACCGAAGAGCTTGATGATATTCCTGCCTTGGCCGATGTTGATGAGGCTCTAGGTCTGCCTGATGATTTGCGTTCTGAATTTCAGGGTGTAAGTAAACAGTTACGTGAAGAAACTATTTCAAAGCGCGTACAGGAAGCCCAGCGTATACACCAGACGGCTACTCGTTCAAGTGTATCATCCAGTACAACTTTTGCTGGTTCAGATGGCAAACAAATGCTAGTGGTGTTCCATGTGGTTGCACGAGAGCCGGAAATTTTTACTGGTCCCATGATTCAACAGATGATGTCTGAGTTGGAACTCGAGCACAGCGAAATGGGTGTTTACCATTACAACGTTCAGCGCCTGGACAAAAAACAAAGCGTGTATTGTGTGGCCAATATGCTAAATCCTGGAACATTTGATTTAGACACGATGGATTCTTTTACCACGCCAGGAGTAACATTTATTTTACAGTTACCTGGACCTGAAGATGAGCTAAAGTCGTTTAATATTATGACTGAGCATGCTCAAAGATTGGCGGCATTTCTTAATGGTGATTTACTGGATGAAAATCGTAACCCAGTTAGTAAACAGTCAATCTCCTCATACAAAGAACAAGTACAGTTATTTGGTTTGCGTGCAACTCGACATAGTGCCTCTGCATAGGAAGCTGTGATTTATTCTGCTTATATGCTTCAGTAATAAATCAAAATTTCCCATAATATAAGTCTTGTAAGCGCATACTTGGCTGGTGAAATCTTTCCTATGACTTCTGCTACAAAAAAAATTGAAACCTTGCGTGCTCAAATACGCAAGCATGACTATTCATATTATGTATTAGATGACCCATCTATTCCTGACGCAGAGTACGACCGTTTGATGCGTGAGCTAATCAAGCTAGAGCAACAAGCGCCTGATTTAATTACACCAGACTCTCCCACTCAACGTGTTTCAGGCACGCCCTTGGATGCGTTTAAACAAGTAAAGCATATAGTGCCTATGCTTTCGTTAAGTAATGTATTCAGTATTGAGGAGCTGGAGGCATTCAATAAACGGGTCATGGATAAGCTCGGTGTAGACAAGCCAATTGAATACAATGCCGAGCCTAAACTCGATGGTCTGGCAGTAAGTATTGTGTATAAAAATGGCCAACTAGTTCAAGCCGCGACACGCGGTGATGGTGCCACCGGAGAAGATATCACTGAAAATGTGCGTACTATTCGCTCTGTACCTTTGCGCTTGGAGGGAAAAAGTGCGCCAAGTATTCTTGAGGTGCGTGGCGAGGTATTTATATCTAAGCACGGTTTTGCACAGATGAATGAGAATGCACGTAAGCATGGTAATAAAGAATTTGTTAATCCACGAAACGCTGCCGCGGGTAGCTTAAGACAACTAGATGCTAAATTGACTGCACAACGTCCGCTGGAAATGTTTTGTTATGGCGTTGGCCAAGTAGATGGCGGTAAGCTTTCTAATAGCCATAACAATATGCTCAAACAACTTAGGACTTGGGGCTTGCGTGTCTGCCCTTTAGTTGAATTAGTTAAAGGTGTTAAAGGTTGTTGGGATTATTATGAAAAAATACATCAACTACGTGATCAATTAGATTACGAAATCGATGGTATTGTCTATAAAGTTAATAACAAAACCTTTCAGGAGCAACTCGGTTTTGTTTCGCGTGCGCCGCGCTGGGCAACAGCGCATAAGTTCCCTGCCCAGGAAGAAATCACAACCATTAATGAAGTTGAATTTCAGGTTGGTCGCACTGGTGCTATTACCCCGGTAGCAAAACTGGAGCCGGTGTTTGTTGGAGGTGTCACCGTGAGTAATGCCACACTTCACAACATGGACGAAGTGGCGCGTAAAGATGTGCGTGTCGGTGACACGGTAATTATTCGTCGTGCGGGTGATGTCATTCCAGAAGTTGTAAAAGTTGTATTGGAGCGTCGGGTTAAAGGTGCGCGTAAAATAAAACTGCCAAAGAAGTGTCCACAATGTAGTGCTGAAATTGTAAGAGTCGAAGGTGAAGCGGTTGCTCGTTGCATTGCTGGTTTTGTTTGCCCGGCACAAAGAAAGGGTGCGTTGAAGCATTACGCGTCACGTAACGCCATGGATATTGAAGGATTGGGTGATAAATTAATAGATCAACTTGTTGAGCAAAAGATTGTTGAAAATCTTATTGATATATATCATTTAGATGAAGCGACCTTAAGTAATTTAGACCGCATGGGCACCAAGTCGGCGCAGAATTTACTCGCTGCAATAGAAAAAAGTAAAATGACTGAGATGCCAAAATTTATTTATGGTTTGGGTATTCGAGAGGTGGGCGAAGCGACAGCGTTAGCATTAGCAGAGTATTTTGAATACGACTTAGCGCGACTTATGCATGCTGATGAAGAGGCATTACAGGCAGTTCCAGATGTCGGGCCGGTAGTGGCTGGGCATATTCATCAATTCTTCTCGCATCAAGGAAATCAGCAGTTGGTACGTACTTTATGCGATGAGATCGGAATTAGCTGGACAGTTCCGGAGTCGGATGGTAATAGTTCCGTTAGTCAGCTGTCTGGTAATAGCTATGTACTAACGGGTACTTTATCAAGTATGTCAAGGGATCAAGCCAGCCAATTACTACGTGCCAAAGGTGGCAAAGTAGTGTCAAGTATATCGAAGAACACTACTGCGCTGATTGCAGGTGAAAAGGCCGGTTCAAAATTAGCTAAAGCTGAAAAACTGGGCGTGCCGGTACTTGATGAAGGTGAATTTTTAACTTTAGTGGATATGGAATAGCGGGTTTACACAGTGTCTTCAATCGAACGTAGAGCTTATTTAAGGTATAACGTATCAGTACCTGTCGTTTTGCTAGACCAAAACGAGCAACAGTATCAAGTATCTACACGAGATATTTCTCTCGGCGGGATGCGTATTGAGTGTGAGTCGGCATTGCTACATAAATTATTACCCGAAGGTATACAAACAGCACCCGGTGACCTGGTTATACTCACCGCAAAATTTACCAATACAAAAACTAACGAAGAATTTTCTATAGTCAGCCATGTATTGGGTGTTCTAAGGCTGGCAGAAAGTCAATTTTCTATTCGACTAAGTTTTGTTGATATTGACGAGACACAACAAGACCAATTACAACGATTATTGAATAAATAATCTTTCTAATTCCTTGTAATATCTATTTCTTTAAGGTGTTAAATCAGAAATAATATTCGCTATGACGAATATTCATACCACTGCCATTATTGCGCAGTCTGCTGAACTGGCAGATGATGTTGAAGTGGGGCCTTTCTCTATTATTCACGAGCATGTGAAAATTGCCGCGTGTACAAAAATAGGTGCACATAGCGTGATTCATTCCTTTGTACGTATAGGCGAGAGAAATCAAATCGCTGACCATGTAGTATTGGGAGGTGCTCCACAAGATATTTCCTATCAGGGACAGGAAACTTGGTTAGAAATAGGTGATGATAATATTTTTCGTGAATATTCATCTGTTCACCGTGCAAACAATAATACTGAAGTGACTCGTATTGGTAATGGTTGTTACGTGATGTGTAACTCGCATATTGGTCATAATTGTATTATTGGTAATCACGTCATTATTACTGCTTTTGCTGGTTTAAGCGGACACGTTGAAGTGGGCGATAAAGCGATTATTGGTGGTCACGCTGGCATACACCAATTTTGTAGGATAGGAACTTTTGCAATGGTCGCGGGTGCGGCGGCGGTGACAAAAGATGTGCTTCCTTATTGTTTGTTGGGGCGTGATCCGGTTGGGCATTATCGACTCAATAGTATTGGTTTGCGTCGAGCTGGTGTCAACGGAGAAAGGTATAAGTTACTGGAAAAAAGAATGCGCCAGATTCGTGCAGGAGATAAAGAACTTCACTCAGCAGATACGCCTGAGCTAGAATTATTGAATGCATGGCTAACATCTCCTTGTAAGCGTGGCATTCACGGATTTATACGTTAGCT
>JANQKJ010000132.1 GCA_028281205.1 Gammaproteobacteria bacterium | reverse complement strand
GGACATGGTGGCACTGCACTGGCGCAAAAACTACTCGCAAATGTCGATGTTCTCACGTAATGCAAACCCCGCTTTAACACAGCAGTTAATTAGTCGTTTTAATTCATGGTTAGATCGGCGCATTCCTGCTAGCAAGACTATTACATTATCACAACGTTCGATATTTATTTTACCTAGCAAATTGGGCGGTACATTTTTTTTATTAATTACTTTATTACTTTTCGCAGCAATCAATTATCAGAATTCACTAATTTACGCCACTGCTTTTATTTTAATCAGTGTTACATTGGTTACAATTTTTCATACATTTAAAAACTTAGCTGGACTGAAATTCGAACTTATAAAAAACGGCAGTGGCTTTGTTGGCGAGAATATTGAATTTCAAATTAAAGTCAGCAAACCTAATGGAGAAGTTAGAGACGACATTAGACTTAAGTGGCCCAATAGTCTTACCCAATATGCCCAGCTTCATGAAACTTCTGAAGATATTGTTACTTTATTTTCTTCTGCCAAACGCCGAGGCTGGTTTAATCCAGGCCGCATACTTATTGAAACACACTACCCTATTGGTTTAATTCGAGCTTGGACGTGGATAGATCTAGATACTCATGGCATTGTTTACCCCAAACCTTTATTTGGAGATGCATTAACAAACAGTGATGGCGATGAGGAAAGCGACGCTTTATTAGATTTAGAGCGCAATGATGATTTTTATCAAATGCGTAATTATCATGAAGGCGATCCTATTAAACATATTTCTTGGCGCAGCTATGCACGAAATGACGAGTTATTAGTTAAAGAATTTGCTGGTTACCAAGGCACTGACATTATGCTTGACTGGTACCAACTCAACGGTGATGTAGAGTTTAAATTAAGTCGCTTAACAGGTATGGCGCTCACCGCGCATCGCAGTCAAATAGAGTTTGGCTTACGCTTACCCGGGAATGATCTCCCCTGTGGTAGTGGCGAAACACATTTAAGAACTGTTCTCAAACAACTCGCACTCTATGGCTAATAAACTAGATCAACACGGAATCTATCAGCAGATTCCTCGCAATTGCTTACTCTTGATCATGTTGGCACAGATCACTGTGGTTATCCCTCATCTCCAACATACTTCAATTTGGATTATCGGCTTAGGGCTTGGTTGCGCCTGGTGGCGCTGGATGACTTTTAAGGAAAAATTTCCATTTCCAAGATGGTGGTTAACCGGAATCATTGTCGTGCTCGCAAGCATTATCATCATTATAAATTTTGGATTACAACACTCGTTAGAGTTATGGTCTTCTTATCTGATTATTGCCTATGCATTAAAATTAATAGAAACAAAGAATCGACGTGATGCTTATGTCGTCATCTTTCTCTCTTACTTTGTTCTTACTGCAGCTTTCATTTATGATCAATCAATATTGTTTGCAGTTTACCAAGTTGGTGCAATTATTTTGGTAACGGCTGCCATGGTCAGCATGAACCAACATGCGAGTCGCGACCAAATTTTCTTCCCGATCAAAACAGCTAGCAAGTTAATTATACAAGCGTTACCTCTGATGCTGGTGCTGTTTCTCATTTTTCCACGCTTACCACCATTTTGGTCAGTCCCTCTCGCAAAGTCTTCATATACAGGTTTAGACCAACAAATGAAACCTGGTGATGTTGCTAACTTAGCTCAATCAGATGAAATTGTTTTTCGTGCAGTATTTGATAACAAACCTCCCAGTAATGCACAGTTATATTGGCGCGGTTTAGTTTACTCAAACTTTACAGCCGGCACCTGGTCGTCTGGTGCTATTCCTAATCTTCTTGATCGCACAATTAAGGTCATTGATTGGAACAATGATAATCAAACATCTTATTTTGTACCTGAATTGACAAATCTCGAATCATTCAACTATCAAGTTTTACAAGAACCTAGCGGTAAAATCTGGAGATTCGGCTTAGACCTTGCGATACCCAAGCAACGAAATGCTGGTTTAACCTGGGACTTTCGAGTTGTTTCTAAAAAAGCGATTACTAGCCTGACGCGTTACAGTATTAATTCATACCCAGATGCAGTATTAGATTCAGAGCTCCCTTCATGGTTACGTGAACGCGAAACACGAATACCCACTGGAGACAATAAAGAGGTTATAGCTTTTGCCAAAGAACTTCGTGATGCGTCAGATTCCGATCAGGAATTTATCGATAAACTATTACAACAAATACGCACACAAAGTTTTTCTTATACCTTAAGCCCACCCACATTACCCTCGCTAAATAGTATTGATGAGTTTTGGTTCAAGACGCGTGCGGGTTTCTGTGCACATTATGCTGGTGCTATGACATTCATGCTACGTAGCGTTGGCATTCCAGCGCGCGTTGTAGCAGGCTATCAAGGCGGTGAACTCAATCCAGTCACAGGCCATATTGTTGTGCGCCAATATCATGCTCATGCATGGGTAGAGGCTTGGTTACCCAATATAGGGTGGAAACGCATTGATCCCACTGCAGCAATCGCACCTGAGCGTATTGAAGAAGGATTAAATGCCGCATTATCTGATGATGATCTTGATTACTTATCCACATTCACTAATGCCAGACTTAACGGATTAAACTTTACAACGAAAATGTTATATTTTATGGAATCCGTGGAGCATCGCTGGAATCTATTTGTCGTTGGATTTGATGCAGATAGACAAACCTCCATACTTACAAAAATACTAGGTGATATAACAATAGCAAAAACTGCGCTCATGTTATTAATTGGCACAGGTATTAGTATTTCCGTTGTTGCTTTATCACTATTACTCCAGAACAGAAATAACAAACAGCATCCGGCATTAAAATTGCTGAATCAATTTTCACATAAAGTTAAATCACATGACTTGCAACGACAACTGAATGAATCGCCTATGCAATATATCAATAGGATTAGTCGGGCAAAAAATATACCCGAAAACAACTACAAAACATTAGTTAAGAAACTACAGCAAATATTTTATAAATCTTACGAGCCATGTAGCAAACAACAGTTAGCCGAATTAAAAATACTTTTAACTCAACTACATAAGACGCTTAGTAAAACATAAAGAACTGAACACATCTTGGTATTTTAAGTCGTATGCGTACAATCTGAGATGCAATGAGTTGAGTAATAATCATCTGTGAACTCTGGCTTTACTTCAAATTAAGCGTTAAAAGTTGACATTGACTATATCATACAAAAAATACTCAGAAATCTTCGGTTAACTAACCTATATTTCTAGCTGTTGATCCAGAACTGATATCAAATACCTCACCAGTTACTTGCGCTGTGGCATTTCCAGCGAAAAACATCACAGCTTTTGCAATATCGACAGGCTCATAGCTTCCCATTTGAAGAGGGTTCGTTGGCTTGAGCATTTCTGTCAAGCCTTCATATGTCGGATCATGCGGTGCGGTTCTAGTGAGAGCATATTCATTATCAATCAACTTTGTATGCACAAGTCCTGGGCAAACTGTATT
>JANQKJ010000100.1 GCA_028281205.1 Gammaproteobacteria bacterium | reverse complement strand
CAACAATCTTGGAGTCGCTTCGAGTCTGTCTTTGCCCCTAAAGCTCAGGGCACTTGGCAACTGCACCAAGCTACCTTAAACATAACACTCGACTTCTTTGTCTGCTTCTCCTCTATTGCTTCTTTATGGGGATCCGCAGGACAAAGTAACTATGCCAGTGCCAATGCTTTTATGGACGGCCTCATGCAAGAACGCAACCGTTTAGGTCTAGCCGGCACCAGTATCCAATGGGGGCCTTGGGCTGATGTCGGTATGGCCGCACGCTTAGATACACAAGAACAACAACGCATGCAATCCATTGGTATTACCCCTTTACCTCTTGATCTAGGCACATCAATACTCAGCACCTTACACACTCAACAAACTAATGTCGCCGCACTACCTGTTAACTGGAAGCGCTTCCAACAACAACTTTCCAATATACCCCCTGTCTTTGATCGCTGGGCAAAGAATGAAAAAAATAACGACAGAAATATTAATACTGATACTTTGTTCCTTGAGCGATTACAAAAGGCATCAAATGAAGAAAGACCAATCATATTAAGTCAATTCTTACAACAAACTGTCGCAGGAGTAATGAATTTCTCATCGGCAGAAGAAGTTGGAATCAATGTCAATTTATTCGATTTAGGCATGGATTCATTAATTGCTGTTGAACTGCGCAATAGAATACAGTCCAGTCTTCAGTGCACATTAAGCAACACTTTGTTATTCGATCATTCAAATATTGAAAAATTGACGCGATATATTTTAGATATCGTTTTGATTGATATGATAAATACTAATGACACAGAGGTATATTCACAAATAGAACGAGTATCACGTACCAGCGAATTACCCGTTTCATTTTCACAGCAGCGATTCTGGTTCCTTAATCAACTTGATACAAATAAAGCCGTTTATAATCTACCAATGGCATTCCACATAGATGGAAAGTTAAATATCAGCGCACTTGAAAAAAGCTTAGGTGACTTGGTAAAAAGGCATGAGAGCTTACGAACAGTCTTTAGAAACAAAGAAGGAAAGATATATTCAAACATTACTGAAGAATATAAATATATACTACCAAGTACTGATTTAAGCTACCTAGAAAAAAATGAGATTGAGATTGAAACAAAGAAACAAACATCGTTAGAAGCAACCACTCCATTTGACTTATATTCCGGGCCATTATTTAGAGCTCGTCTTTTTAAGTTAAACGATAATGAATATATATTAACATTTATAGCGCATCACATTATTTCAGACGCACTATCATTAGCAATTATTGCTGAAGAACTTTTTATTTTTTACGAGACATACTGTCTAGATAAAACACCGAATTACAAAGAATTGCCAATACAGTATGTCGACTACGCGCAGTGGCAAAGAAATTGGTTTGAAACAGACGTTCTTGATAAACAGCTAGAATACTGGAAGAAGCAGTTAAAAGACTCACCAACTCTAATAGAATTACCAACAGATTATCAACGCCCTGCCATTGAATCACATAGTGGAAATATGCATATATTTACACTACCTGGGGAGTTAGCAAACAAAATAAATAACTATTGTGCAAAATCTAACAATACGATATTTACATTTTTCACTGCCGCTTTAAAGATTTTATTGCACAAGTACACTAATCAGAATGATATCTGCATTGGAACTCCAATAGGAGGACGAAATCATAGCGAAGTTGAAAATGTCGTTGGAGCTTTTCTAAATACACTTGTTATTCGAACAGAAATAGATGAAGAAAAAACATTTGAAGAATATTTGGCCGAGGTTAAAAAAACATTATTAGATGCATACAACCATCAAGACCTACCATTTGAAAGACTTGTTGAAGCAATCAACCCTGTCCGGGCATTAGATCATTCACCATTATTTCAAGTTATGTTTCGATATCTGCAATCTACATCGGTTGATAAGTTATTAGCAAATAACAGTTCGATCTCACTTAATCAATATGTAGTAAACAAACAAGCATCTGAAACAGAGCTATTAATTACCCTAACGCAAGAAGACACTTCAAAAATTTATATTGCAATCGAGTACTACACAGACCTTTTCAAAGAATCATCAATTATACGCTTAGCCCATCACTTCGAATATTTACTAACATCAATAATTAATAATATTAGCTTGCCAATTTATAAACACTCACTCTTATCTCAAACTGAAAAAGATTTTCTCACGAAGCAAATGATTCATGAAAGTTCTTATTCCTTTGAAGAAAGTTTTGTAAAGCTATTCGAATCTGCAGCAGAAAATTATTCTAAAGATATTGCATTAGAGTACGAAAATGACCGATTGACATATTCAGAGTTGAACAAAAAAGCTAATGAATTAGCAAACTATATACATAATTCATTTTCTATTACTTCAGACTCACTCATAGGAGTATGTATAAATCGATCACTAGATATGGTCGTTGCATTACTTGGTATATTAAAAGCAGGTTGTGCTTACCTTCCTATTGACCCTACTTACCCACAAGATCGAATTAATTTTATAATTAATGACTCAAGCCCAACCGTAGTGTTATCTCAAGAAGATCTACTTGACACTCTTTCTAACACCGAAGTTAAAATTTTATGCTTAGATAAAAATTGGTCTATTATCGAGCATGAAAATAGCGACAACCTCGATATAGATATCTCACCAAACAGTTTAGCTTATTGCATATACACATCAGGTTCAACTGGAAAACCCAAAGGAACTTTGATTGAGCACTCAAGTTTAAGTAATTTCTTACAATCAATGCAGAGCAAACCAGGAATTAATAAAAATGACAATTGCTTAGCATTAACATCCTTGTCATTTGATATTTCAGGTTTAGAAATATTTTTACCTCTCTTAGTTGGCGCAAGAACTGTCATTATCGATAAAACAACATCTCTTGACCCAAAACTATTGTCTGAATGCATCGAGAATAAAAAAATTACGTTCATGCAAGCCACACCAGCAACATGGCAATTATTAACGAAGAGTAACTATGCTAACTCACTTAATCAGTTAAATAAGATGCTCTGTGGCGGTGAAGCACTATCAACTGAATTGGCAAATGAATTAATTCAATATAATGCTGAATTGTGGAATATGTACGGTCCTACCGAAGCCACCATTTGGTCAACTTGCCAATTAATCACACTGCTTGCCGAAACAAACAAACCAACTATTGGTGTCCCAATAGACAATACGACTTTTTATATCTTGGATCATAACTTACAACCCGTTCCTACAGGTGTACCTGGCGAGCTACATCTAGGTGGCATAGGATTAGCCCGAGGTTACTTAAATCGTCCCGAATTAGACGCTCAGAAATTTATCAATAATCCATTCATTGAAGGTAAATTATATAAAACTGGCGATAGAGCCCGCATCCTTGATGATGGAAA
>JANQKJ010000046.1 GCA_028281205.1 Gammaproteobacteria bacterium | reverse complement strand
ATTAGAATTTCTACCTATACCTAAATATATAATTCCCCAAACGAACAGCACTAGCACAATCCATAACGCGCTTAACTCGCCGACATAGTTGTCGTAAGTACTGGCTAGACTGCTACAAGAAACACTATTGTCACGGTCAGTAAATTCTTTGAAAATTTTAATGTGTGCAACCCAGCCTGCATGTATGCCTATACACCAAATTAAATTTTTTGTTTGCATGCGTACTAATGACAAAAATATACCTGCCAGAAATAACGCGATCCATGCATCAATGAAGGTATTGAAGTTGTAAAAGTTTGTAAATGCAGATGCTAGTAAAATAAACCCAGTAAACCATTCAATCTTAGTGTTGCTGACATGTTCAGGTGCCTGTAGAAAATGAACACTACTATAGAGTGCGCTAATAATGATAATGACTACTATGGTATTCATGCTCTGGCTAAGCTGCGATTGGAGTAATCCGCGGAATACTGATTCTTCAATAATGCCTATTAGTAAGCCTGAAAGTATGGCGCTTAATGACGCGCTTAAAATTATTAGTATCGTTACTGATCCGGGTTCCAATACTCTAAAGCCACATGAGAAATAAAATATGGATATTGGCAACAGCATGATAAATCCCAATGTCCATGATTGTACCAGCGACTTCATAGCATGGGTTTTTATCCAGCCCAAAGAAGCAATGTTGGTTATGCTTAATAATTTGCAGGTGGGATAAAATAATACTACTGCGAGAATTAATATTGTGCGCGAAACAATACGCTCAAAATCTGCATCGATTAGTAAGTAAATTGGGTACGCAAGCAGACAGCCTAAAACACATATAGTAATAAAATAGCCTGTAATTATTGCGGGTCGATTCATCGGCTTGGTGAGTAATCTAAGTTGGATTTTAACGTGGCTATTGATTAGCCAGACAAATTTATTTCTAAGTATATTTCTTGTGGGATAGCATCTAACTATCGTGCTTATTTCAAGTTATACTAGCACGTTGTTGTCATTAGATGATTATGCGAAAGTGGCGGAATTGGTAGACGCGCTGGATTTAGGTTCCAGTGGGGCAACCCGTGAGAGTTCGAGTCTCTCCTTTCGCACCATTATCATGGTAACTAAATCAGCATCAATCCCGTCTGCTAATACAGACAAACTTTCAACCTCCATAAATATAGACTTCTTTTTTTGAGGACAAAGAATTAATGCAAGTATCAGTTGAAGAGACGAGCGAACTCGGTAGAAAATTGACCATTACTGTTCCCGCAGATAAGGTTGAAAAAGAAGTCAATAAGCGCCTGGATAACATGAAAGGCCGAGTCAAGCTTGATGGTTTTCGTCCCGGTAAAGTACCAATGAATATTGTGCGCCAGCGTTATGGTGCTCAGGTAAATCAGGAAGTGATGGCGGACGAAATGCAAGCAAGCTACCGTGATGCTGTTATGCAAGAAAAATTACGTCCTGCATCTGCACCAAACATTGAGCCACAGAATATACAAACAGGTAAAGATCTCACTTTTATTGCTTCATTTGATATTTACCCTGAGTTTGAATTATGCGACTTCACCAAACTAGAAGTTACTCTCTCTAGTGCTGAGGTTGCTGACCAGGATATTGAAGAAACACTTGAGCGTATTCGCAAACAACGTATGGAATGGAGTGAAACTGAGGGTGCTTGTGAAAATGAACAACGCATCACAATTGATTTTGTTGGTAAGCAAGATGGTGTTGAGTTCGAAGGTGGCAAAGCGGAAGATTTTCCACTAGTACTGGGTGATGGAGGCATGATTGCCGGATTTGAGGACAATTTACTGGGATTAAAAGCTGGTGAAAATAAGACTTTTGCCGTTACATTCCCTGAAGACTATGGCAATAGCGAATTAGCAGGTAAAGAAGCTACTTTTGATGTCAGTGTTAAAAAAGTTGAAACAGGAACATTGCCTGAACTAAATGAAGAATTTATAGCTGCATTCGGTGTGCAGGGTAGTCTGGATGATCTCAAAGCTGAGATAAGAAAGTCACTTGAGGGAGAGTTGCAGCAGCAAATCAATGCCAAGTCAAAAGAAGCGGTGATGCAAGTATTGTTAGACAATAATGAACTGACTTTACCTGAGTCAATGATTACTCAAGAAGTGGCAGCTTTGCGTAAGCAAGCGTTAGAAAACTTCAAAATGGAAACAGATTCTGAATTGCCTGACAATCTATTTGAGGAAGAAGCAAAACGACGCGTCAAGCTGGGGTTAATTATTGGCGAAATTGTTGGTAAACAAGAATTACAAGTCGATGGGCAACGTGTAGAACAACGCATACAACAACTTGCCAGCCAATATGCAGACAGTGATCAAGTTATACAGTACTACCGCACAAATAATCAGGCACGTGCAAGTGTTGAGTCGCTAGTAATGGAAGATCAGGTGGTAGAGTGGATTTTGGATAAGGTAGTTAAAAATGAAACTAAAGAGTCGT
>JANQKJ010000037.1 GCA_028281205.1 Gammaproteobacteria bacterium | reverse complement strand
AGCTATTCATAGCTTTTATGGCGATGAAGATAGCAAAAGCAACAATTAAGAAATCAAAAACTGTTTGAATAAATTGTCCGTATTTTATAGTGACAGCTTCTACTCCTTCACTGGCTTCCTGGATTGTCACTGCCAGATTGGTGAAATCAACACCACCAATCAGGACGCCTAACGGCGGCATAACAACATCGGATACAAATGAGGACACAATTTTGCCGAATGCTGCGCCAATGATGATACCGACAGCCATGTCTACTACGTTGCCACGCATGGCAAATTCTTTAAATTCAGACATCATACCCATACATTAACTCCTTAACTTATTTTGTTATATTTTTGTAGCCCAATGAATTAATGGGCGCAGGGTGCATGGTAATTAGATATAATCCCTATGTATATAGTGTTTTTACTTAAATGCTTGGATATAGTGTATACAGATTTTAATTATATGTGTTATAGGATATGAATTTTTATTATGTAATGGAACCTTTGAACAACAATGAGTGATCAAACCCCTTCGACCTGGCAAGTATTTAAAAGTGTTTTAGCAAGCTTTTTTGGAGTGCAAAAAGAAGCGAATCGGCAGAGAGATTTTACTCATGGTAAGCCGTCACAGTTCATTATTATTGGATTAATTTTAACGCTGGTGTTTATTGCTTTGGTTTATCTTGCGGTTAAAATTGCTTTGCATTTAACGCTGGGCTAGTTGCTACTCTAGCTTCAGTTCCAATGCTGTTTGCGACATAACCCATGATAGTCGCATATTCGACAAGCATCATCGTCTCCCTGTGCTGTTAGTTTGGTTTGCTTGAGTAATGCATTGAGCAGTCTTTCTAGTCTAGGTCTGTGTTCTGCTTTGAGTAATGCCAGCTCCTTTTCATTTAGTGCTGCACTCGCTTTTACTTCTCCTTGTATGCCTACGCTTAAATATTCCGCTTGAGTAATTTTTTCGTCCAGCAACGCGTAAAAAGGTAACTGTACTACCTCTCCACTCATAACACTTTTTTTGGAAGGTCTGATACTGCCAGTTTTATAGTCAATTACTGCAAACTGTTGGGCGCTAGAATCAATGCGGTCGACTTGACCATATAAAGAAAAGTTTTTATCCAGAGGAGTTTGTAGTAGTGATTCACCACGTAATGCATGCCATTCCTTAGCGCGTTCTATAGCCCATTGAATATAAGCAGGCACATTGCCTAACCAGCGTTGCAGCCAGCCTTGTTTAACAGTAGTTGGAAAAGCTGAGTGCATAAATACTGATGTACTTAATTGGATAAGTTGCTTAACTAGTAACTCATAGTTTTCAGAGGTAAAAATAAGTTCTGTTTTATTATCAACATTAAAATGAAATTCATATAAACATTGATGAACCAGCATGCCATAGTCCGTCGCTTCAAACTCGTCTGCAGTATGTTGCTCACGAAGTTCTAGCACATATTTTGCAAAGTATTGGTATGGGCAATCTATTAAAGTCTGATATTGCGTAGCAGAAATCCGTGTAGGAATTAAATCAGCAGGTGCGATGGGTTGCGGTTGTAATGTTTTTTCGTCATTGCACTGATATTCATTTTGTTTATGTTTTTTATATGCTTGAATTAGCGCTTTGAGTTCTAAATCACTTAATGAGAAAGAATAGCTCTGCTCGCTAAATACATTAATTAATTTCACCCAGGAACAAATTTCCTGGGGTTCACCATGACTTTCAGTTTCTGCACTAAGCAATACTTTTTTGCTTTGCTCTAATAGCTGTCGGAAACGAACGAAATTGATTGCATTGGCTTCATGATTAGTAGGCAGGTGTAATTCGTAGCATACTTTTTCATTAAAAAATGTGCGATGAGCCTTAGTATTAGTTAAACGATTCTCTTCCACGCCGGCAATAATAATTGCCTGGAACTGTATGTTGTCAGTATGCTCAAAGCCGCAAAGTGTAACGCGTTGATCGGTATAACTGGGGATGAAATAGTTATTTTCAAATAAATCACGCAACCACTGACGCCACTCTTTCCAGTTAATTTTTATACTATTATTACGTGTGCTTTGAATATGTGTGTCTAAAGTGTCAATTAATTGTTTGCCAGCAACATCATTATTCAATACTTCATAAATTCCTAATTTCTTTAATGCACTAATAAGGTTATCGGATAGTTGGAATAATTCGAATTCACCAAATTTTTTGCATTCTTGTAATGTGGAACATGCAGAATTTATTGTGCATAAAATGTCATTTAATTCAGAGCAATCAATTTCCTGGGAAGAGAAATATTGGAGACTAAGCTCAGTGAATGAGTCTAAGTTATCTAAAGCAGTATTACGGTGTTTTTCCAAAAATTTTCTTAGCTCATAAGTTTGTTTTGCGTAAGCAGATTCATGTAGGCTATTACTAGGTAGAAAAGGTGAGCTCAGTAAATCCAGTAGTGAATCTTTTTTGAAATTATGCTCAATCGCATCCAATAGTACTTCTATCGCTGTTGCAGCGCTAGTAGTGGAAAGTGTCCAGCCGCCCAAATCGGTTGGTTGAATTCCTTGTTCTTCAAGTACAGCGCGTATACGCCTTGCTAGTAAGCGGTCATTAACTACAATACCGACAGAATCAATTCCTTCCACTAGCCATTTTTTAGCTTGTAGGCAAACCGCGCTGACATGGTTTTCAATAGAGTTGCAGGTATAAATAGAGAGCCAATCACTAAAAACATTATCTGTAACAGAATGTTTAAGTTGTTGAATACGGTCGTAAGTGTGTCTCGTGCGATCATAAATAATATCTAATGCCTGTTCACGAAGGAAGGATGATTCTTGAGGCAGCAGTGTCTGATCAGTAAAGCGTACATAGGGATGCTGCTGGGAGCCGTATTGTTGGTAAGATACTTTAGGAGAGTAAATTGAAACAGCATGGCTTTTTGCTAGGTTTTGTAAAAAGATAACTTCCGCTGTACTTAAACGATGTTTACCAAGCAAAAAATAATGTTGTGCAGAGTGTGTATGACATGTGTCAATATCAACTAACCATTGGCAATAATAATCAATTGGATCAGTCCATCCGCGTGCCTGGATTTGTTCATGATAAGCTTGCCATAAGCGATAGACTATTTCGCTTTCACGAGAAATATTTGTAGTATCAGTGGCAAGGTAAGCGTAACTATTTTGTAACGCTATGCGTAGTGTTGCCTCGCCTTCGTCTAAAGGTACTTGGGCTAGGGTGCACTCATTAAAAAGATTAACTAGTTCTTTGGCCAAGGGCCAGGCATTGTTGGTTTGAAATAATGTGGGGCTTTGTCGTATCGCTTCAACTAGCAACAGTTGTTTATTGGTTTCACTAATTAAAGATAATTCTGGTGAAGCTTGTTGCCATACCCAGTCTTGCAGAGTAATAATAGTCGGTAGTAGTAAATGCTCGATACCCGCTGCTTTGCCAGCCTTTATCAGGCCAAGTTTAATGGTGTGAATTTGTGCGCGTGATTCACACCATATGGTGTACTGACTTAAATCAGAAGGATTAGTTTTCTCAAGGGCAATAACATCTTCGCTTAGTGCTGTCAGTGGTGAGGATGCATAGTCAACAAAGACGAAAGGCAGCGTGGTTGCAGAGTCGCTGGTGCTCAAGGTTGTTGTTCAACGATCAATGTATTGACGTTTTTCTTTGACGTCTTCCCATTCGCCAGCATCTTCAGGTGGGTCTTTGCGAACGGTTAATACTGGCCATTGCGCCGCCAATTCTTCATTGATTTCGAGAAAATCTTTTTGGTCTTCAGGCAGGTCGTCTTCAGACAGAATTGCATCTACTGGGCATTCGGGTTCGCACATTGCACAGTCAATACATTCTTCAGGGTCTATTACGAGAAAATTGGGTCCTTCATGAAAACAGTCCACTGGGCAGACTTCCACGCAGTCGGTGTATTTACATTTCACGCAAGGCTCGGTTACTACAAATGTCATTTTAGCTCCGTATAGTCGATTAAATCGTAGTTACGCTCGGAAATGCTAGAGATTTCAATACCCAGGTCATTTATATTGGTTAGACTGTGTGTTTGAAATCATCATGTGGGCATTACGCAGACATGAGCATTCTTTAAGTAATAGCTAATTATATCTAAATATGCACTTAAATATGTACT
>JANQKJ010000002.1 GCA_028281205.1 Gammaproteobacteria bacterium | reverse complement strand
GTGGCGTCTAAAGCGTCCACTAATTACGGTCTCATGTCTCGATGATTTAACTGCATCTGACCTGGTTGGCTGATATCTCGTTACTGGAGGTGAAACAGTATGGGTTGACGGGCCACTGGCACGTGCAGTGAGATCCGGCAGCATTTGTTATTTAGATGAAATTGTAGAGGCACGCAAAGATACTACTGTTGTCATTCACCCACTATGTGATGATCGTCGCGTGTTGCCGATGGAAAAAATCGGTGAGCTATTGGAAGCGCCAGATGAATTTTGTATGGCTATTTCTTACAACCCTGGTTACCAAAGTGTGCTTAAAGACCTCAAGCAAAGTACACGTCAGCGTTTTGTTGCACTCGAGTTTGACTATCCAAATGCTGCAGTTGAACAAAAAATCGTTGAAACCGAAACAAACATTGATAGCGAAACCGCGAAACAATTAGTTAAATTTGCTCAAATGACCCGTAATTTAAAAGGCAGTGGATTAGATGAAGGTGCCAGTACACGTTTATTGGTTCATGCCGGCAAATTGATTCAAACTGGTGTAAACCCAGTGACTGCATGCAAGAGTTCAATTTCACAAGCACTAACAGACGACCCGGAAATGTTGTCTGCTGTCAATGAATTGAGTTCATCTGTATTTTAAGATATCTGCATATAAGTTACTTCCTTAGTCTATTTTCTCTTCGATAACTACACACCTAACAAAATATTATAAATCCAAGCCTGCACATTTATGCCGCCAGTTAAGGAATCAAGCCAGAGCATTCCGTTTTGGGATGCCTTCAAATTCTGGCTCAAATTAGGTTTCATCAGTTTTGGTGGTCCAGCTGGGCAAATAGCGATTATGCATCAAGAGCTAGTCGAGAGACGACGCTGGATTTCTGAAAAGCGTTTTTTACATGCATTAAATTTCTGCATGTTGTTACCTGGCCCCGAAGCCCAACAACTTGCAACTTACATAGGTTGGCTAATGCATCGAGGTTTGGGTGGCATTGTCGCGGGGGTTTTATTTGTTGCACCTTCATTGTTTATATTAATTGCCCTATCGTGGATTTATATTTCGTATGGCGAAGTGCCGATTGTCGCTGGTTTGTTTTATGGCATTAAACCAGCTATCACTGCTGTGATTATCTATGCTGCATATCGCATAGGGTCGCGAACCATTAAAAATAGTTTGTTGTTTACTATTTCTGTTACGGCCTTTTTATCAATATTTATTTTTAAAATTGCATTTCCACTTATTGTAATTGGCGCGGCTATTATCGGTTTTATTGGTGGCCGGCTAATGCCAGAAAAATTTAGTCAAAATGGCGACCATCATGCAGAACAACAATCTTTTGGCCCGGCAGTGATAGATGATTCAACTCCAGTGCCAAGTCATGCTTTATTTAGTATTAGTAAACTTATTCGCGCTTTTATTATTGGTTTAATTCTATGGTTGATCCCAATGGGGTTACTGAACCATTACTATGGCTGGGATCACACTCTGACACAGATGGGTTGGTTTTTTACTAAAGCCGCTTTAGTCACATTTGGTGGTGCATATGCTGTACTGCCATATGTTTATCAGGGTGCAATAGACCATTATGCCTGGTTGTCGCCAACACAAATGATCGATGGCCTGGCACTTGGTGAAACAACACCTGGGCCACTAATAATGGTGGTGGCATTTGTTGCATTTCTCGGCGGTTATATTAATGAGTTATTCGGTCCAGAACAGTTATTGTTGGCTGGCACGGTAGCTGCCAGCTTAGTCACTTGGTTTACTTTTTTACCTTCATTCTTATTTATATTTGCCGGTGGACCTTTCATAGAAACTACTCACGGAAACTTAAAGTTTACTGCACCACTTATAGCGATTACGGCCGCAGTCGTTGGTGTGATTATTAATCTGGCATTATTCTTTGGTTATCACGTACTTTGGCCCAATGGGTTTGCAGGCACATTTGATTGGCTATCAGCTATTATTACTATTGCAGCTACGGCAGCGCTGTTTTACTGGAAAGTTAACTTGCTACTTGTGATCGCAGTATGCGGACTAGTTGGATTGGTAGTTAAAACCCTGCTCTAGTGCAAAAACAATTGCCACGATTATTTGAACTGTTATTTGCCGAGTAGATGTTATGTACTTACATGCCTAGATTAATTCTTGTACTCTTAGGGTGTACAAATTAAGTACGCACATAATAATAACGATAAGGAGTACAGGATGGATGAAGCAAGCCGTATAAAGTTTTTAAAGATCGCCTTAGTATTGATTGGCATCACCTTCACTTTTCTTATTCTGCCTTTAACCATATATTGGCCATCAGGCTGGTCGTGGCATGGTGAAGGCCGCTCTTATTACCTTGAGATGATTCTCAGCATCTACGCCACGCTAGGTATTTTTCTCATGATCGCTGCGCGCAACCCTCTGGAGCACCGTAGCCTGATTTGGTTCACAGTATGGTCAAGCGTCGCTCATGGCGGTGTCATGGCCTGGCAGTCTTTTGATGGTGAACACAATATGGGCCACCTAATGGGTGATGTTCCCGCCTTATTTATTGTTGCGGCGGTACTCGCATACCTGACGCCAAGAAAAAGCTGATAGTTGAAACACCCATAAAAAAAGCCAGCTCAAGGAGCTGGCTTTTTACTCTTAAGAACTAGATTAAAGAGTAAGGAGGTGTTATTAAAAAAGTGCGATGCCAAGAGCAAACACTAAAGACAAGGCAACAATTAACATTGCTGTCTCAGCAGCCACAAACCTGCAAAAGATACTGTTTCCAAACATGTGAGTTCTCCATGAAATACTAAAAGTTATAGAGTTAGTATAGTAGTATTTACTAATATAAGCAATACATAATATTCTGAAACTGATATATAGTCGCCATTTCAGTAACTATTGGTTTATTTTAGTATTACAGTGTGCTCTATTTGCGCTTGATGACCAGTTAAAGCACTTTACA
>JANQKJ010000001.1 GCA_028281205.1 Gammaproteobacteria bacterium | reverse complement strand
TTCATAAGCCATTTCCTTTATCAGTTGCTTACTGGCTAGAAGGAATTAAGTTACTAAGAGCTGAAAAGTCATTGGCTAGAAAATTTGATAGTTCTTCGGTTGCCACAGCGTTTGAATTAGAAACGTTAGAAAGTTTTCGTTCTGGTCAGCGTTCGTTTTGTTTTCCTAATGGAGTAGATGCGGAATATTTTTCACCAAGCGAAAGACAGTATGATGCCAACACGATTTGTTTTATTGGCAAAATGAATTACTACCCCAATGAAAAATGCATGCTCGAGTTTAGTGAGCAAGTATTCCCGCAGCTAAGAAAAAAATATCCACAACTCAAATTATGCATAGTCGGTTCTAACCCAACAGAAAAAATTTTAGCGTTAGCTGACGAGGAAGGAATTGAGGTTACGGGTCGTGTTGCTGATGTTCGCCCATATGTACAAAGAGCAGCATTATCAGTTGTTCCTCTGAGCATTGCTCGTGGTACACAGAATAAAATACTTGAATCTATGGCAATGGGCGTGCCCGTGGTTTGCAGTGGTATTGCTGCTAGAGGTATTGATGCATTGCCGGAAGAGCATGTTTTAGTGGCTGACAGTGCTGATGAATATGTAAATCAAATATCACGGATTATAGAAAATTCACAGGAGAGAAAACGCTTAGCAGTGAATGGTCGCAAACGGATGCTTTCGCATCATAGTTGGAAAATTGCGATGCAAAAAATGGATGCGTATATCATAGATAAAACTGACATTACTCTAGATATAACCAATGTGGATATACATGAGCATCATATTTAAACAAGATTTATTATGAAAATATTACACGTATTAGATCATTCAATACCTTTGCATAGTGGCTATACTTTTCGTACCTGCTCAATATTAAATGAACAAGCGAAGTTAGGTTGGGAAACTGCCCATGTCACTAGTATTAAACACATAAGCGCTCAGGCTGATGAAGAAGTTCATGAGAACTTGAAGTTTTATCGCACTTCAGGAGCTAACAAGCTGCTTGCTAAATTGCCTATCATAAATCAACTATATGTAATTAGGAGTTTGCAAAAGCGATTGACTGAAGTCATCAAGCGTGAAAAGCCAGATATTATCCACGCGCATTCACCATGTTTAAATGGCATTGCTGCCATTCTCGCGGCAAAGAAGTTTTCTATTCCAGTTGTTTATGAGATGCGTGCTTCATGGGAGGACGCTGCAGTTGAGCATGGCACTACTAAAGAAGGCAGTTTGCGCTACAAATTAACCCGTGCTTTAGAAACATTTGTATTTAAACGTGCGGATGGCATTACAACTATTTGTAACGGCCTTAAGCAAGACATCACCAGTCGCAGCATCGGCGACAAGCCTATCCAGGTAATACCAAATGCTGTTAATGCTGATGAGTTGGGTGAAAATTCTTCAGTTCAGGAAGATCTGCGTGCAAAGTATAACTTGGGTAATAGTTATATCGCCGGATTCATTGGTTCATTTTATGCCTACGAGGGCCTTGAATATTTTGTGCGTGCATTGCATGCCATGCAAAACAGTGATCTCAACGTCAAAGGTCTTCTAGTAGGTGGTGGCCCTGAGGATGAAAAATTGAGAGCGTTAGTCGAAGAGCTAGGCATGCAAGACAAAATTATTTTCACTGGAAGAGTGCCGCATGCACATGTTAATGCTTACTATGACTTGATAGATGTGCTTGTTTATCCTCGCGTGTCAGCGCGATTAACAGATATTGTGACACCACTTAAACCGCTTGAAGCTATGGCTATGGGCAAAGTGTTTATTGCATCTGATGTGGGCGGCCATGTTGAGTTAGTGCCTGAAAGATTGCATTCAGTTTTGTTTGAAGCAAGTTCAGTTGAGGCATTGGTAGAAGCACTGGAACAGAATATTGCTAATAAGCCTCTCAAAGCTTTATTTTCTGGCTGGGCGCGTAATTACGTTAAGTCAGAACGTAATTGGGCGAAGAGTGTATCTGGCTATCAGGATTTATATGCTCAAGCACAACAACGTCATATTGCTATTTCAGGAATGTGATGAAGTTAACATTTGTTTAAATTATCAATATGCGACGAGTTTACAAATAGTTATTTGGGAATTTGGGTAGAGTGTGTATGTGAATAATGTATTAAGACCAATTTTTCAGCAAACCGTCGGGTTGCTATCGGGTCACCGAGCAAATGGAAAGTTGCTCGTATTGACCTATCATCGTGTGTTTGAGGAATACGATGAAATAGTTGACGAAATTGATGCGGTTCAATTCACGCAGCAAATGGAAACTTTGTCTAAATATTTTAATGTGCTGAGTTTGGAGGAAGGATTACGTCAGGTGCGTTCGGGCAAAGTGGTTCCTGGTGCAGTCTGTATTACTTTTGATGATGGTTATAAAGATAACTACGAAGTTGCATTCCCTATACTGCAAGCGTTAAACCTACCAGCAACATTTTTTGTTGCAACCGGTTATTTGGGTGATGGCATGATGTGGAATGATGTGGTTATTGAGTCGGTGAAAAACACTGAGTTAACCGATCTTGATCTGGCGGAACTATCATTAGATAAATATGCAATCACTACCACGCAGCAAAAACGTACCTTGTTAGGTGTGCTTATTAATCGCTGGAGAAATCAATCGCTAGATAAGCGTAATCAGTTGGCGCAAAAACTGAGTGAGATTGCGCAGGTGGAGTTTAAACGGCGGGTTATGATGAACCAGGATGAGGTTAAGCAGCTATCTGATGCAGGTATGGAAATCGGTGGGCATACGGTCAATCATCCAATACTTGCTAGTACCAGTATTCAAGACGCTCGCTATGAAGTAGAAGAAGGCAAGGCACAACTGGAAAGGATTACTGGTAAGGAATTGAGATATTTTGCTTATCCTAGCGGACGCGTAGATAAAGATTATCGTCAAGAACATAAAGAGATTGTTGAGCAGGCGGGATTTTCTGCAGCATTAACAACAAATAATGGAGCAATTGATCAACGTGCAGGGATGTTTGAGCTTCCAAGAATTAGTATTGATTATACCAACAAGTTTAAATTTGGCGCTTCATTAGCACGTGGGTATGTGCAATATGCGAACTAAATAAATATTTGAAGAGAAAGCTGCGATGCGTGACATTTTACTTACACTAATTGTATTTGGGTTTATCCCTTTTATTTTCATAAGGCCTTATGTCGGTGCACTTGTGTGGACATGGCTTGGTTTTATGAGTCCGCATGGTCTGACGTTTGGTTTTGCTTATGAAATGCCTTTTTCAAAAATTATAGGCATTGTCACAATGATAGCGCTGCTCATGTATAAAGATAAATCGCTGCCTAGGTCGTCTATGATCTTGTGGCTATTCTTGCTATACGTATTCTGGTCTACGGTGACGACCCTGTTTGCAATCTACCCTGATGATGCCATGGAGCAATGGGGTGAGTTTATGAAATTAATCATCATGATGATGGTTATATTGATAATGACGAATAATCGGCAAAAGCTGAACGCTTTAATAGCCGTAGTTGTTTTCTCTATTGGCTTATTCGGCTTTAAAGGTGGAATATTCACAATTCAGACTCAAGGTTCACTCACCGTATGGGGGCCAAACCTCTCCTTCATGTCTGACAATAACGCATTAGGCCTAGCGCTAGTAATGACGATGCCGTTAATGTGGTATCTACAGAGTATTACCGATCGGCGTTGGATTAAGTTGTTTATGTGGGTAACGATGATACTTACGATATTAGCTATCTTGGGCACACAGTCACGTGGTGCTTTCCTGGGTGTAATTGCGATGACTGGCTTCCTGGTAATGAAGAGTCGGGCGAAATATACGGCCGCATTAGGCGTCATTCTTCTTGCACCTATTTTGTATACATTTATGCCTCAAAGTTGGCATGAACGTATGGAGACGATAAAGAATTATGAGCAAGATGAATCGGCGATGATGAGAATCAATGCATGGGAGTTTGCTATTAACTTAGCCAACGATCATCCGGTTACCGGCGGTGGCTACTCGGCTTCTACTGAAGAAATGTTTTCAATTTACTCAGACCGACCAGAAATTGAATGGACCGGCCCGCATAGTATTTATTTTGAAACGCTGGGTGACCACGGTTGGGTAGGACTGGCTATTTTTCTGCTAATGGGTCTGACCTTGTATAGGAGCCTGGGCTACATTATGAGGCGGACTAAGGATTATGAGGATCTGTTATGGATGAGAGATTTGGCGGCTATGTGTCAGGTAAGTGTAGTAGGCTATGCCGTATCCGGTGCATTCCTTGAGTTAGCTAAGTTTGACTTATATTTTATGTTAATCGTAATTGCATCAGTCATGCTAACTATTTTGAAAAACAGAATGGATGAAGATACTGTAGCAGTTGAAGAAGAAAACAAATACAGTCGTTTTATGAGCAAGAACGCAAAATTAAAACTCAAAGGTGCTGTCTAACTAGCATTGCATTAATTGGTTGCTAATGTCTTATCGGTAGCGCTAACTATGGGAATCCAACCAGCGTTCCAATACTGCTAGTACCCAAACAAATGTTCCATAGTAAGCAGCATGGTCTGAGCGGTGCTTGTTTATTAAATCGTCAATGAAAGTATTTTGAAACATGGATCTGGATTTCAAATTACTCAATGCGCCATAAACTTCATCTTGAATGCGTTTGTCTTTCTTTAACCACACGCCAAAAGGTAAGCCAAAACCATGTTTTGGTTTTGATATAATCTCAGGTGGTAAAAATGAACTGTAAGTATCTTTATAAAACGCACGTAGTCTCGTCTTATCAAGTTTTAAATTAGAAGGGACTTGGGTTGAACATTCTACTACGCGATTGTCTAGAAACGGATACGAGACTTCCGCGCCTGCTGCACGACACATAGTGTTCACTTTGCGGATATCGTTGTCAGCCAGTGTAAATTTCCAGTCCAGATATAGCATTTTATTTAATAGCGAGGCTTCGTCTATTTCATTATAGGTCTCACTTAGCAATGCTATAGGATAGTCATCATCAATTTCGTTAAAGTAATGCTGGTCAAATATTGATGTGGGTTGTTGTGTGTG
>JANQKJ010000291.1 GCA_028281205.1 Gammaproteobacteria bacterium | reverse complement strand
ATAGCGAATGTGACCCACCCGATCCCATCTCGAACTCGGAAGTGAAACCGTTCAGCGCCGATGGTAGTGTGGGGCCTCCCCATGTGAGAGTAGGACATCGCCAGGCATTAAATTCAAAGCTCCAATGCTGTTTAGTGTTGGAGCTTTTTTATTTGAGGAGCCCCAGCTTTTCTATTGAATTATTTATAAGGCTTTAAGTAGTTACAACTGCTTTGAGCAAATCATTGTATGAATGATTTGCTGTTAGTTAATACTCTCTAAACAATCTGGTTTTTACAAATACTAAATTAAATAATTAATGTTGCTGCTTGCTTTGTTTGTTTGCTGCACCCTGAAGTTTTAAGGCTTCAGTGTCGATTGCTTTTTGAATGGCTTCTTCGATGTCTTTATATTTTTTGTTAGATTCAGTCGAATTAGCAATAGTAGATTGTTCCGCTTTTGGCTTGCTCATGTATTGCCTCCACAAGTATCTCTTATATGTCTTTATATGTAATTCAATAACTATTCATGCTTTTAGTTGAGCTGGCAAGAGTGTAGAACATGATAATGATAAATCCGAATATAAAAATATTTTAATATTGTTAATTAGTTTTATATTGATTTAGCTGATGTTTTATATATAAGCGCTAACTTCTTAATAAATAACATTAAAGGTTGTTAGAAAGCTGACACTATCGTTATATAAGTTTTTTTTAAGGGATTATTCGGTTCTATTGTGTATAGTGTTTTTTAGTTAGATAGGTAATTCACCAAATAATAATAAAGAAAAAACAAATGGAAAATGCTATGACAGATAATCCCCAGCTACTCGAGTCGAGTGTCTCGTTGCAATTTAATCCCCAAAATGTATTAGAAATTCGTGAAGGTTGTAATACACCAGAGCACCTGCTTAAAAGTCGCGTATTTTCAAAATTCCTAAAAAAATACAAAATGGAATTTATTGGCAACTTAAGAAATAGAAAAGAAAATAAATTAGAAGTACAAAGTAAGATTAATTTCATTTTAGATATTGGTGCGCGTGATATTTTAAAAATTCTTGAGTCAGAAAATGCACTTGAAGAAAGTGTTGCTGAAAGAAATATAGCAGTCGTTAAGTTTGTAGATGGAGGATTTCACCATTTTAGAAATGTTACTTACTCGCGACTTGTACGCTTACACAATGAAGTTATTACCGGTGATAAAGAAACACCTGATTCAATTAAAGATTTAGTTACTGATAAAGCTGCGAGTCTTTCTGAATTGGTTTTAGAGACACGTCGTTTATTGTTAAAGAAAGTAGGCCTCGAAACAGGTGTGCGACGCACGGCAGGATTAGATGCACATCCAAGTGTGACAGCAGGTGAGATTTCTGGGCATTATTTGAATTTGCCGTCAGATTACGTTTCGCTTTCTTCTGTTCCGTTAACGATTGCTGCCGATATTCGCACTGGCGTGGATTATCACACAGCAGCAAATAGGCGTGCTTACCCATTTTTTGAGTTAGACCATAACCCGTTTAAGCATGATGATTTTTGTCCCGATGACTGGGTTGCAGTGCCATTGAGAGTTGGTGCTTGGTTAATTGTTGCCTACTTGCATAAGTCTAATGGATTTATTGAAATTGAAGCCGGTTTATTAAACTTATTCCCATTTGCAGAAGCAGAAGATATTTTAACTAATAGAAAACCAGATGGTGTTTTCATTTTTGGTTGTCCATCTTCGACTATGGATGACTTGGGTTATTACTGGGATGAAGAAAATGAGTTGCTTGTTGGCTTGGTACCTGGTCTCGATGAGTGTCAATACTTTGGTTACGGTAAGAAGCCAATTCTAACTCTGCACAATGTATTAGCGATACGTGCTGGTGATTTACCTTTACATTGTGGATGCACACGCTATGTGTGCCATTTCGACGAAGATACTAACGAGCCTTATATTACAGAGATGTTGGTTAAAGCAGATGATATGGGTCGTGCAGTATTAGAAAAAGGTGAAGATGGTATAGAAAGACCTATATTCTATGGTACGGAAACAGGCGCATTTGCATGTCTCGATGGCTTTAGTGAACACGCCAAGATGCAGATGTTGGGTCGTGAGGTTGGCTATAACAAAGAGTCAGGTTCAAATGCGAGGCAAATTGTTCCAGTGGCCACTGTAGATGAAGTTATGACAGGACATCAGCTTGATGGGCTAATGTACAATAATAATTTCAATATCATAGCTGAAGGCGAGCAAACAATTTTTACAGATATGCCCATCATGGAAGCGATCGAGCAATTTCGTAAAGGTGAGCGTGTTGCCGCAGGTAGTACTCAAACTCACCGTGGTAAAAAAGAAATTAGTTACTGGGCTAACCCATTCCCAATGCTAGAAGATAAAGAAGGCACAGTTTTACACCCTGACTTGCATGAAAAATTTGTCGTTCTGGAAAAAGATTTTATCAGCTGTATGGAAAAATTAGTTGATAAAAAAGAAATGCGTGTTGGCATTGTTAATAGCCAAATGATGGCAGGATGTTACGAGCATGTATCTGACGAAGATGTAACAAGGTGTGGCTTTAACAATCGTGAAGAAATTGAGCAGGAAGGTCCTGTGCGCCTGGCTCACCATATGATCGACATGATCAAAGAAATTGCTAGTGAAAAACGAGAAAAAAATGGTGGTGCTTCAAGATCTGAAAGTGTCACTATTGCACTGGTGGGTGATAGCCGCACTGGTAAGTCTGAAACAGCCGAAAAGATGGAAGGTATTCTGGATTTACAGTTAGTCTAGAGTTTGCATTTTAGTGGAGTTAGTTGAAATTACTAAGATCGCAAAGCTTAGATAGTTCAACTAGTTCCGCACGAGTTTGTGCTAACATTTTTGCCATTACACTGCTTCTATGTACTTCAACAGTACGCTTGCTAATAGATAATTCTTTAGCAATATCTTTATTTGTTAGTTTGGCGTGGTCTTTAGTTAGCATTAACAGAACATGTTTTTCACGTTCAGTTAGCAACTCAAATCTTTGTTTTATCTGTTGCTGTGAAATTTTTAATTCGCGCGCCTGATTATCAATTTCTAATGCACTACGTACACTTTGCATCAAATCTTTATTAATGAATGGTTTTTCAAGAAAATCAATCGCTCCATATTTCATAGCTTTAACTGACATTGCTATATTACCTTGGCCGGTGATGAAAATTACCGGTATATGGATGTTTTTGTCCTGTAATTTTTTTTGTAGTTCAAGGCCGGTCATAGAAGGCATTTCCACATCAGTGACTATGCAGCCGGGTTGGTCATGATAGTTTTCAAGAAACTCGATTGCAGAAGAAAACTCTTTGGTCTTAAAGCCTTCTACAGAAAGCAACATTGAGATGGAGTTTCTAACAGCTTCATCATCATCAATAATATGTACTATAGAAGATGTTTTAGTGGGGCTCATTAGTACTTGTGCTGGTTGGGATGGTGAAGTGTATGCGTGTGCCATTATTATACTCTCTATCGTGCCACATTTTTCCCTCGTGCGAGTTAATTATAAATTTGCATATACTTAACCCAAGCCCACTGCCACTGGATTTGTTAGAGATGCTTGGCATGGTTAAATTGTTAAATAGATCTGCATCGATCCCTGGTCCATTATCGGACACGCTAAATAAAATATTAATTTTATCTTTTGCTGAGCATGTGACATCCACCTGGCCGTCTTGGTTTTCACAAGTAGCTTGTATGCTATTAGTGATTAAGTTAAGCAATACTTGCTGAATTTGAATTGGGTCTGCGTTGAGTGTAGATAAATTATCAGCAACATGAGTACTCAGTTTGATTTGGTGTTTTCTAACATCGTGATTTAGTAATGCTATCGTTTCATTGATTAATTGTTCGACGTTAATTATCGCCCGGGTAGGTTGGCGTCTTTCAGTAAAGGCACGGAAACGTTTAATAATTTCGCCTGCGCGAAATGCTTGTGTAGTCGCTTTTTCTATTGATTCATTTAATAGCGGGTCAGCACTATCTTTTTTCTTAAGCAGAGACAGTGCGGTATTACAATATTGGCTTAAAGCAGTAAGCGGCTGGTTTAATTCATGAGCTAAGCCAGACGAGAGAGCATTGGCTGTGTTAATACGGTTAATGTGGGCTATACTTGTTTGCAGTGCCTTTTCTCTAATTTGTGCATTAACTCGTTGCGAAATGTCATAGCTGATAATTAAGAACTCCGCAGGGCTTGAGCTGCTTGTTTGAATTTGGCAATCAACGGGATAACTAGAGCCATCTGTTCGCTTCTGTCTGGCTTCAAAATTGATGGGTGCAGAGAAAAAGGAGCAGTTTGTTTGTAAGTAACTTTTGATGAGTTCTTCTGGAAACTCAACGAGAATTTCATTCCACGATAACTGCTTTAAGCTATCCAGACTGCAACCCAAATTTAATTGCGCAGTCCGGTTAGCATAGTTGATTTTGCTGGTTTCTTTATTCACTAAGTAAATTTCATTAGGTGCGATTTCTACAATTGAACCAAGCTGATAATCTTGAGTGAGTTGTTGTATGTGTGCCTGTCTTTTTGCTTCAATTAAAGCTGTCGTTGTTACCGCTAAATTTTTTAGTTGCGCTTTTTGTATATCACTTAGTTCGCGTGCTTGAAAATCTATTACACATAAAGTGCCTAGCGCGTAACCATCACTCGTAATTAATGGTGCACCTGCGTAGTAAAGGAAATTTGGTTCATTAATGACAAGTGGGTTATCATGAAAACGTCTATCAGTGGCAGCATTCTTAACTTCAAAAATACTTTTCTGGGTAATTGTATGTGGGCAAAAGCCGATATCGCGTTGAATCTCATTGACATTTTCTAAGCCTTTAGATGATTTTAGCCAGACCCGTTCTGCATCGACCAAACATACAAGTGATAATGGCATGTCAAACAGTTGTGCAGTTACTTCAGTAATTGAATCAAAGATATTTTCGGCAGGTGTATCTAACAGACCTGTTTCGTACAATGCGGATAGTCGTTGCTCCTCATTGCTT
>JANQKJ010000288.1 GCA_028281205.1 Gammaproteobacteria bacterium | reverse complement strand
GAATCCTATACAGCGGCAAATATTTAAATCGCCTTGAGCAAGCAACTGTAAGCCGAGATCCGTCACCCCTTATGGCTAAGTAGAAACCCACCTGCCAGGTCTTGGAAGCTGCGTTCGCAGTTGATAAGATTCTGCTGGCGACAGCCTAAGGTTCCACACAGGCTGGCTAGGTCCACCAGGTATGTAGTCAAGCCAATTTCATCGGGTGTATCTCATAGCCATACTTCAAGCGAAATCAACCACAGGTTCTGTGAAGGTAGGCTACCCGGTGTAGGCCCTCGATCGATATAAAATTTATCTATAGAATATCAACAAATCCGGGATTTCAGCATCCCGAAATTTAATATAACCTTTGATATATTCCCCCTTTCAGTTTACCTCTGACACGACCTCCACCTTTTCGCATCAAAAAAACTTTCTCAAAGCTACAAAAGGTAGAAATAGTGATCTAAAAGCATCAATCAAGTGCCGATTATTGTATACAATCTTACTTGGGAGCTGTTAATTATGATACGTTTAAATGTGTAATTTGCAAAAGCCTATTTAGGGAGAACTTAGCAAGGCGGCACATTGTCTCAACTTACTACTAACGACGTAAAAGTTTTTGTGCACAAGGGTATCTAAAGCATAATATTTTGCAATCGGGTTACAGAAAGCAATTGAGTGGAGGTGCCGAACCAAATACGCGCCGCCGTTCGTCACTTGGCGCACCCTTTGGATTAAATTGAGCTAAATCAAGGCTTCCAGCTTATGTCTTAAACACGGTTATTCATTTTGGTTTTGATCTAGATAGGGAGCATTAATTTTTGTCGCATTATAATATACTAAGGCAATGGCTTATTTGACAAATCTAGTTTGATTCGAAATGAGTGGTTAGCTAATGGATACCTACGCAACCAGAGCGTTTATATAATACTACTTGACCATGCCTCAGAAAAGCTCTAACAGGGATGTGAATATCTACATTCGTTCATCTACGAATTCTGAGGACCTTGTGCTAGCTACTACCTTGAGGAAACCAAATTGTGCGCTGCAGTATCAATAATCAAGAAAAAACTACTCCGGAATGCATTTATGCGTTGAATTCATCGCTATGCCTTTCCCAGTCTTTTTCTTATGACGAAAAATGTTTGGAAGTGGCCTTTGCCCAGCCTAAATGATAACCTGAACGGCGCACCAGAAGGGCCTGCCTGGCGTAACTGCGTCACGACTTTCCACCTTCTTTCCCTCAATCAAGCATTCCTCGGCTTAATGCAGTACGTTCTAAAATACTTTTTGCGTCGCCAAAGCTTAATTACTTGTTTTATCGACAATCTTGAAAACCTGCAATATTTTTGAAATCTAACTTTAATTGTTCAGTGATTTCGATTATATATGAGGCCCTCACATTTACATCAGGAAGGTCCCTAAAGACCCAATTTCAAGGAATGTATGATCTTGATACAATGAAATCATGTATAGTGTATTGAATCCGTCCTTGATTGAATTGAATTATGAAATGAATATCTCCAACACCTACAGGCCAGTGCTTAATGAGAACTCTCCCGCAACTCCTTTTATCTTGAGTAAAGGTCGTCGTGAAATCGGTATAAGCCCTGCCTGACTCCCAGATTCCAAATGTAACGGTGGAGATCCTGTTGATTCGTTATTTCCTTTTACCATCATCTGAACGTGTAAAAATAGCTGGCATTGACTGGCATAAATAATGAGCTGGATGACGCATGCACCACACAGCGCAGGACTCATGTCAAAGCCTCACGGGGTATCTATCTATCGATGAAGCAATTCTTCATGGTGATACTTTTTTGCCTCAGGATCTGCAATGTTCTCTAAAACCACAGAAGTTTCATAAAATTTGCTTGCAGCCGGTTAATAGCTGCTCGTTTTGAGGTCAGGAACGTGACATAATCAAGGGGTCAGGAACATTGCCAGCAAATAAACTCGTACTATAACTAACATAAATAACATGAGTGTCAGCAACGGACAAAGAAGGGGTTTAATTGTTTCTTGGCTAGGTCATTCTTCCTGATTATTTGGTTTTGATACCCTTGATTTTGAATGCTTATTTTGCCTCACCTTAGCTCGGTTCTATGTTTGCCGACATTACTTCGAACTTTACGAGTTTGAATTTAAGCTTTTTAGGCGTTGTATGCTTATGGGAAATACAGGGTGGATGTCCTTGCTTAAGCCAGTGAATGCGTGATAATAATGTTTATACCCATGTTGCCCAATTACTTTCAGTACCCACAGCTAGGCAAGAAGAGGTGATTAGTATGACTCAGTAACCGGATGGTCTAATGTCATTCTATTGGCATCGTATACGCATAAACAGAACTGAAGAAATGCCCTTCATGGATCGAGAATTGATCGACAGTTACCTGTTGTTAATAAAAATGGCTGTTAATGGCAGCTTTTTATTTTTTGCCTCCTTAGAGAGCCAGGAACACCAGCGACCT
>JANQKJ010000217.1 GCA_028281205.1 Gammaproteobacteria bacterium | reverse complement strand
ACCAGCTTTTACATTTGAAGCCTTCATATATGATAAATTCATACGAGACATAATAATTAGCGTCCTACTCTTAACTCTGTGCATTACATTCTCCTAACGAAAAACATGCTAGTATATTTTTGGTTGTAGTTTTAGATCTTCGTAACCACATAAACTAGGCCATGACAGCTAATAACTGTCCAGTTTGCTGCCCCAAAATATTTATAATTGATAGCGGTCTATTGGTAGTGGTTAGTGGTCTGACGTCACAAACTCCGAACATATTTAATTGTTTAATTGGCTTAAGGTGAGGAATAATTCTAAGTTTGTATTTCTGTTATCTAATTTATCGCCAAATAGAGCAAAACTCGGCTGTCTTATCCTCAACCTGCCCCTTAGCTAACCACTTGATCTTTCTTACTATTTTACTAGTTCACTAATTAGCAATTAACTACCTAACTAACTTCTCGTTTTAACATCTCGTCCCTCAATGGGCTTTGTTAACTAGTCGGTTAATTTTACAACCGCACGAGCAACGAAGGGTCATCAACACTCAATTAATAACCGGGCTTTATAGTACTCGAAGCTAACTGTGTTGTCATACTCCAACTAGCCAAAACAGCCCTTAGCTCACAGATTCCCACTTATCCGGCAGCTAACACGTGGGCAATTATTCGATGATGCCTATGGCGTCCACCTCAGTTGTTTCCATAAAGTCTTGATAAACAGGCAAATTCAGCACTTGGCGCGCTGTTTCTTGAGCGAAGAGGCGCGGCAATCGTATCACCAGCGTCCCATCCATCCATGCACCCGGGAAGAAATCAATTTCGCCTTCATCAGTTTCAATAAATGCTTTGGCAACTGACCTTCCCGCAAAAACAAATGATGCTTTACTCTGCCGATTTAGTTCAGTGTGAATATTTGCAATTAAACCTGTTACCACTTCTTTAGCTGCAGGGATATTAAAATGGTGGACCAGTAGGGGGTCACCCACCTTACCAAGCATTGCCGGGCTAAACCCTGATACCGCCCTGGGACAGTCTAATAAACACTCTTGAAATACAAAGGCATAGTCTTCACGCACGCTTAGTTCCTTCAATGGCATGATGTCAAGATAAGAGCGTTGCGCAATCATCGAAAGAAAATCTAACCCATGTCGCCACAATACTGTATCAAATGCAGATTGAAACCAGGGTTGATTTGGCGCAGGCTCTTCAGCGGGGCTTCGTAACATTGTCGTTTTAACTGGCTTAATTGATTTTACTGTAATGGCACCAGCGGCAAAGTGGTTCACCAAACCAGAAATTTTGAGATTATATTCCGTTATCAGCGCCTGATCTGTTACGGTAAAGGCGTTCACCGCAATTAATGGCGCATCTAACTTTGCATCTTCTTTAATACCACGTAGATAAACCCGCTCGATAATGCCAAAAATAGGTGAATTACGCTCTTTCGCCTCAATATAAGACAGATCAATCGAGACTTCATCACCAGAGATAGCGATATGTTCGGGCGCAATGTCTTCCACTTGAGTACAACCAGACATTAACGCTGACGCAAATACCAACACCAAAGAAAACCGCAATTTAGGTTGTCTTTTTCTTACTATCATCATTTGCACTTATCCTTAAATTTCTGTGGCTTAATAGTCCTTTTTACACCAGATATCAACTAGTGCGTCAGCTGCTCTAGCCAATCACCTAATAACGGAAAAACGATAGTGGGTGCATCTTCAGAAAAAGTAATATCAAAGTGGGCTGACTCAGGTATCTCATACCACACATCAAGAGGATGGTGGGTCTTTGATTCAAACAGTATGCCTACTATCGTATCAGTATCCACCAATGATGAGCTTTCTGAAAAAACACTAAAAGCGGGTACACTCATCTTGTACATATGATCTTTATAATAATAAAACCCGTCATCTACTGATGGACCAGCATTGTCAAACAGCCGCCGATCATGGCCATTATTCCAGTATTCACGTTGGGTATTATGGACACCCCAATCAGCATATTGTGAAACAACGGGTAAGTAAAAGCCGCCCAACGCTTTGCGTGCATAATAGTCTTCAACAAAGCGATTGGTTTTTTTAAC
>JANQKJ010000200.1 GCA_028281205.1 Gammaproteobacteria bacterium | reverse complement strand
ATGTACGTTACCCCACTGCGGGCAGTTCTTCGTCTGCTGAAGCACAACCTTTTTATGTGAACTCTCCTTATGGTTTAACTTTGGGACACAATGGAAATTTAACTAATGCGGATGAGTTGAAACGCGAGCTCTACAATGATGACCGTAGACATATTAATACCAACTCTGATTCTGAAATTCTGCTTAATGTATTAGCGCATGAACTGATCCACACGGGGCAGAAAAAACTTTCTCCACGCACTATTTTTGACGCCGTGCGCGGCGTACATCGTCGTTGTGAGGGTGCCTTTGCCGTGGTTGCCATGATCTGTGGTTTCGGAATTCTCGCATTTCGCGATAAACATGGAATAAGACCACTGGTTTATGGTGTCAAAGAAACCAGTCAGGGCAAGCAGTATATGGTGGCCTCTGAAAGTGTTGCGCTTGATGTGTTGGGGTATGAATTGATAGGTGACGTAAAACCTGGGGAAGCTATTTTAATTGAGGAAAATGGACAATTTCATTCGCAACAGTGTGCTGAACAAGCTGTATATGCACCATGTATTTTTGAGTATGTTTATTTCGCGCGTCCGGATTCAATTATAGAAAATGTCTATGTGCAAAAAGCACGTATGCGCATGGGGCAACGTCTAGCACAAAAAATACTAAAGCAATGGTCTAATCATGATATTGATGTTGTGATTCCTATTCCTGATACTAGCCGTACTGCTGCATTGGAAATGGCCAATGTATTGGAATGTAAGTACCGGGAAGGATTCATCAAAAATCGTTATATTGGGCGCACATTTATTATGCCGGGCCAGACTCAGCGCAAGAAATCAGTCAGACAAAAATTAAATCCTATAAGTCTGGAATATAAAAATAAAAATGTACTATTGGTTGATGATTCTATAGTGCGGGGTACAACGTCCAAAGAAATTGTTCAAATGGCAAGAGAGGCGGGAGCGAATAAAGTTTACTTCGCATCGGCTTCGCCGCCGGTAAGATTCCAAAATGTTTATGGCATTGACATGCCGGCCGCGAATGAGCTTATTGCGCATGGTAAAAATATTAATGAAGTATGCAAAGAAATTGGTGCAGATAAATTATTTTATCAGGATATCGATGACTTAATCTGGTCAGTGCGCAAAGGTAATAAAAAGCTTAAGCAGTTTGAAACATCAGTCTTCACAGGAGAGTATGTAACAGATATTGGTGATGATTACTTGCGCTCATTAGAAGTCGTACGCAGTGATGCAAGAAAATCTACCCAGCCTGAAGATTATGCTTCAAATATTGATATGATTAATAGCTTGTAATAATTAAGCGTAGTGCCAAGCGATTCTGTCGAGATGCAAAAAGTAGTTGCAGATATTGCAGATAGATTTTCTGAAACTGTAACCCAGTCTTGGATATTAGTAGATACCTCAAAGCAATGTTTATATCTGATTAATGCAGGTATTTTGCAGAGTAGTTACCCAATTTCAACTTCCAAATATGGTTTGGGTGAAGAGCAAGATAGTTATAAGACTCCGCAGGGTGCGCATTTAATTGCACAAAAAGTAGGTGATGATTGTGAACTTAATGAAATATTACGCGCGCGTCAACCCACAGGAGAATGCGCTGAAATAATTTCACAAGCGGCCAGTTCGCAACAAGATTTAGTATTAACTAGAATTCTGTGGCTAAAGGGATTGGAGCTAGGCAAGAATCTTGGTGAAGGTGTGGATTCATTTCAGCGTTATATTTACATTCATGGTACACAAGAAGAAGGTTTAATTGGCACACCAGCATCACATGGTTGTGTGCGCATGCTGAATAATGATGTGATTGAATTGTATGCCAATGTTGAGGAAGATACTTTTGTATATATTAATTAACAAAGTATTAGTATCAGCTTTAATTTTACTGTTGTCGGTAAACATAGTGTTTGCTGAGGCACAGTCGAATCATCAGCAGAAGTCGCAGTTTCAATTAGCGATTGAGAAAATATATAGCTTGTCTACCGATTCCCTGAGCTTAAATTCTATTCCTTTTTGCCGGCAATACACTTGTCAGGAAATCATTAACATTGCGATTCCAAAAATGGAATGGTTGCAGGCGACACAATTACTGAATGAAAAACCACGCTCTGCCAGTTTAGAGCGCGCATTGCTGACAGAAGTCTTTAGTCGCATGGAAGTGATACTGGGCCGTATAGCACGTACTCAGTACGACATTGGTGGCACTTTCAGAGTCGATAAAATGCCGCAAGTGAACAGCATTCAGCTCGATTGTGTAGATGAAGCTTTTAATATGTATGTGTTCTTCAATCTATTAAATAATGAGGGCAGGTTATATTGGCATGAAGTGGGGAATATTGTGCATAGAGGCTGGTTGTTTGATATGAATTATCCGCATACAGCGCTTACAGTAATTGATAAAAACACCCGTGAGCAGTTTGTGATTGATTCCTGGTTTCATGACAATGGGCGACCTCCCGAACTGCTTTCATTGCAGCGCTGGAAGTCTGGCTGGACACCGGCAGATTTTAGATAAGAAAAAGTTCGCCAGCTGAATATATCTATTGTATTCTCGCGCCTTTAATTTAATTCGCAATAAAGACAAAGTATGGATGCCCAACAACTCAAACAAGCGCGTGAACAAGTTCTTAAAATTTTTGAGGCAGGGGTTGCACGCGTCAAAGGTGACAATGCAGTTGTTGGTTTCTTAAATGCGCATGCCTTGACTGGCGACTACCATATGGTTGCGGTTGGTAAAGCTGCTTCTTCAATGGCGTTAGGTGCTTTATCGGTACTTGATAAACAAATTGTGAATGGTCTGGTTGTTACTAAGCACGACCATACAGAAGAAGAGTTGCGTAGCTATAAGCAGGTCACTACCATGGAGTCTGATCATCCGGTACCGGGTGAACCAAGTTTAGCGGCAGGTAAAGCGGTGGTTGATTTTGTTAAAACCGCCCCCAGTGATGCTAAATTTTTAATATTATTTTCTGGCGGTGCTTCCAGTTTAATGGAAGTGTTGGCAGATGGAATGACATTGGAAAAATTAGCTGAGCTTAACAAAGTGTTGCTATCGATTGGTTATGACATCACGCAAATGAATCAAATTCGGCGCGCTATTTCTCATATTAAAGGTGGCAGACTTGCCAATTTTATTGACGGGCGTGAAACATTAGCTTTACTTATTTCTGATGTGCCGGGAGATGATCCTGCAGTTATTGGTTCCGGGCCACTAACGCCGGTAGATGAAGATATTACTCAACTTGATTTGCCGGAATCAATTACCTCAATCTTAGAGGGCGTAACATTTACGCCTGCGGCTAAACAGGAAATGTTTACCAATCTTGACACACATGTGATTGCGACCTTGGATGATGCAAAGTATGCCGCAGCCTCATGCGCTGAATCTTTAGGTTTTGATGTCACGACACATGCAGAATTTATGGAAGGCAATGCAGAACAAAAAGCGGTTGAGTTATGTCAGTCATTAAAGTCAGCAAAAAATGGCATTCACATTTGGGGTGGGGAGACATCATTAATCTTGCCTGATAATCCGGGTCGTGGCGGGCGTAACCAACATCTTGCTGGTGTAGCTGCACGCGAACTGGCCGGAAATAATGATGTAGTTTTTTTAGCTGCGGGTACTGATGGTACTGATGGGCCAACACCTGATGCCGGTGGGTTGGTTGATGGGGAAACCGTGGAGCGCGGTAATCAAAAAAATTTAAACATCAGTGATTATCTTGCTGCCGCTGATGTTGGCAACTATCTCATCAACACGGGCGACTTAGTAACAACCGGGCCTACCGGTACTAATGTGATGGACTTGGTTGTCGCACTAAAACAATAGTGTTGTGTTTTTTGACCGCGTCAAACAAGCTTTACTGGAAAATAGTCCGCAGCAAAAAATACAACTCGTTAATGCTATTTATGCAGATTTGTTATCTGATCAGGTTGAATTTTTTCAGCATAGTAAAATAGATAGCATTGAAATCCCCGGGCGGCCTGTGAACCCAGAGCTTGTCCATCCCAGTAAAGTCACGCGCCGCAAACTTAATTCCATTCAAGGCCGTATAGCCTTAGTTCATGCTATTTGTCATATAGAGTTTAATGCAATTAATCTCGCCTTGGATGCCTGTTATCGATTCCAAATCATGCCTAAACAATACTACCGAGATTGGATGGGCATAGCTGCGGAAGAATCTAAACACTTTTTGCTTTTGCAGGAGCGCCTGTCCCAACTGGGTTCATTCTACGGCGAGTTGTGTGCACATAATGGTTTATGGGAAATGGCTATTAAGACTCAGCATAGTGTTGTTGAACGCATGGCGCTGGTGCCAAGAGTATTAGAGGCGCGGGGATTAGATGTCACACCAGGAATGATTGAGCG
>JANQKJ010000195.1 GCA_028281205.1 Gammaproteobacteria bacterium | reverse complement strand
GTGGCTCGATAGAAAAAGCGCTATCCACTCCACCTGCTGCTCGCGATAGCGTGAAATGCTTTTCAATAACAGTAGCACCTTGGGCTACAGCTGCCACAGAAGCCCCTATACCTAGCGTGTGATCAGACAAACCTACTTCACAATCAAAAAGCTGTCTCATATGAGGGATAGTTTTAACATTACTATTTAATGGACTTGCTGGATAGGTACTAGTACATTTGAGCAAAACCAAATCTTTACAACCAACACTTCTTGCCGCCTCAACTGCTTCTACTAGCTCATCTTGAGAAGCCATACCAGTTGAAATTATTAAAGGCTTGCCTGTTGATGCAGCTTTTTTTATCAGAGGAATATGATTATTCTCAAACGAAGCGATTTTGTAGGCTGGTACATTTAATTGCTCTAAAAAATCTACTGCAGTTTCGTCGAAAGGAGAACTAAAGCAAATAAGTCCAAGTTCTTTTGCTCTATCCATAATGGGCTTATGCCACTCCCAAGGAGTATATGCCTGCTGATATAATTCATATAAACTATTACCATTCCATAAACTATTCTCATCATCGATAAGAAATTCAGAACTTTTGACATCAAGTGTTATTGTATCTGCAGTATATGTTTGTAACTTTATGGCGTGTGCGCCCGATTTAGCTGCTGCAGCTATAATTTTGAGTGCCTGCTCAAGAGATTGATTGTGATTTCCTGACATCTCTGCAATGATGAAAGGTGCATACTTCCCTCCAATTTCCTTACCAGCTATATTCATTATTACTCAACCATATAAAATATATTATCAAGTGTTTAATCATGATCCATGATTAAATGTAGTCTCTTTATTTCATCCTTAACCTTACAATCCCAACCTCTAAACTCCACCGGGAAATCTTTTAATTTATGAAAGGTTCCTTGGCCCACTTGAGGGATACTTTTGAATGTCATATTTACTATAGACTCAACATTATCAATAAATAACATCTCAATCTCATCGATTAAGCGCTTATAGCTCAATATAAATGTATCTTCATTTTCTGAAAACTTTACTGCCCGTTGAAACAAAATATCACCGGTATCAATTCCTTTATCCACCAAATGAATTGTAACTCCAGACGGTGTACCATCAAAGAACGCCCAAAAATTTGGATGAGCACCACGATTATATGGCAAATAGGCAATATGCAAATTTATTATCGGTTGAGATAATTTAGAAAGTAAGGACTCTTTTATTATATAGCGGAAGCCAAAACTAACTATCAAATCAAAATCATCTAATTCATCAACCGAATCCGAAGTATGCCACACCTCATGCCCCAGCTCGACTAACCTTGAGATGATACTAGTTTCCCTTTCATCGTAACCTAAAAATAAAATTTTTTTACATGCCTCACCTACTTTAACTGAAATTTTGCGCATACCGAGACACTCAATAAATATAATATATTTTCGTAATCAGCTATTGGCTTATGTATTTTCAATCATATGAAACATTTCTTCAGCAACTATTGAAGTACCATTTCCAGAACCAACCTTTAAACATTGCTCAGACCAATTTTTAAAGTCATTACGCGATAATGTTTCTGAGACTGATTTTTTAATATCTTCCATAGAGATAGTTTCCACATCACCTATCCAATCAATCAATCCCATTTGATTTAAGTCTTTGCTAATCATACGCTGATTATCAGACAAGGTTACCACGAGTGTCGGGAGTCCTAGGCAGCATCGCTCCCAACTTGTAGAACCACTTGCACCAATAGCTAAATCTGCCTTCATCATAAGTTCTGCCAAAGAAGGCAAATCAGAGTGCAGAGTAAAGAAGGGCAAACGATCAATCATCTCACTAATATGCTTATAATTAGGGCTTTGCCGAGATAATACAACGTCGACATTATCAAAAGAGTATTCTAAAGTTTCCAATGCCAGCATTGTTAACCCAGTTAAATCATGCTGATCTATCCCGCCGAAAGATACTAAAATATTCTTTATTGGCAATTCTTTTGCAATCACTTGTGAATGCAAGTCCTTATATCTAGGTTGCAATAACGCGTACTGCGGACCTAACAATTGAATACAGCTATCAGATACCTTTTCAAGGTATCTGTGTTGCATACCCTCAAACAAATTTTGATCCAACAATAAGTCACATTGATGCTTTCGATCTGCCAGATCGTCAATGACTAAAAGCTTTTGACAATACACCGATAAACTTTTCTCCCATCTATGATCTAAGGCATAGTGATCTACAATCAACCAATCTGGCCCCATACTTTCCAGGCAACCTTTAGTTTGTTCTACATCTATTTCCCAATCACAGCCTAGCCAATGGGCATGATCTAAACCAGAAGATTCATATCGAAATTCGCTTAGATTAGACAATACATGGAATTGGAAATTTTGCTTTTCTATTCTTGCAATAACATTACCAACATGATTTCGGCATATAAATATGCACTCAGACCCCAAGCTACGTAACTCTTCAGCTAAAGTTAAGCATCTTACTACATGACCCGTTCCAATTTCATTGGACGCGTCAACACGAAATACAACTTTCATAGCGCTAGTTTAGACGTTTAAAACCATCGTGACATACAGGACCACTTAACAGCAAATCTGCGTCACCTAGCTGTTCACACTTTTGAATTTTCTCAAATAAAGGCTCTAATGCTGTAAAGTAACTTTCAATAACCGTAGGTGTATGATCAATGCACACATATACACAATTAGTTGCTAAGTAGCCTTTTAACTGCATTTCTTGAGTGATAAAAGTTTTATATATCAGCGCATTATCACTATGAATAGTAAATCCAGCTAATGCAGGCAATCCCCAATGAGAAATTTCAATGCTGCACTGATCTGCTAGTCGCTGCCACCCTTTTCGAATTTCTTTGCCAGTCTGAGTAATTAGTTGCCAAGATTCCTCACGCTCCATAATCTCTAAAGTTTTCAATGCTGCAGTTGGACCAATGCGTTCAGTCCAAAATGTACTACTAATAAAAGTTGATTGTGCAGCTTCCATTACTTCTTGGCGTCCGATAATACTTGTGATGGCATACCCATTACCCAATGCTTTACCAAAAATAGCGATATCAGGCTCTACATTAAACTTTTTATGTAGGCCACCAAAAGTTTCTCGAAATCCAGATGTGCACTCATCAAAAATCAAGACGATGTTTTTTTCGGTTGCCAAATCTCTAACTTTACGCAAAAAGTCTTCTTTAGGAGGCTCAGTACGTTGCACTTCCATCTTTATCACGCCGATGTCATTATTATCAATCAGCTTTTCTAACTCTGAGAAATTATTGTATGTAAAAGGAAGAGTTGTATCCTTTAAACTCCTCGGCACACCTTTAGGATTCAATCCTGGCAATAAGTGACCATCTAATGAGCTATCATCACCTAAATTAGCTGATAGGTACCAGTCATGCCATCCGTGATAGCCACAAATAGCTACTTTATCTCTACCGCTAGCAGCACGCGCAATGCGAACAGCAATTGCATTAGCTTCACCGCCTGAACGTGCAAATCTCACCATATCTGCCCAAGAGTGCATTTCGATCAACTTCTCTGCCAAATAAACTTCTTCCGGGCAATTGAGTGTAGACATATTGCCGCTTTGAACAGTTTTTACAACTTCAGCATCAACTTCTTGATGCGCATAGCCAAGAATATTAGTACCAACACCCATGATCGACATATCTAAATACTCAATGCCGTCTAGATCCCAAACTTTACAGCCTTTAGCTTTAGTATAATAAGTTGGCCATTGTTCTGGTAAAAACATTTCAGCACGTTTAGACAAAAGCATATTCCCACCAGGAATTACTTTTCGCGCGCGCGTCCAAAGCTTTTGACCACTACTCATATATGTCCTCTTAAAGATACATTGTGCTGTACCCTTCTTCACAGAACGGGCTAATTAGTTTCAATAATTCTGGCTGGCCATCCAGATAAGTTAATATATCTTGCAAAGGTATACTTGGAGCAAGATGCTTGAATTTCTTATAGACAGCTCTACAAACAATCAGATCTTCTGGATAATCCACTGTCAAGCGAATATCTTTTCTTACATATCTAGCATCTGGAGATAATGAACCTATACGAAACTTTTCCTTATTTTCTCTGATATAGAGTGTGCACAATTCTGATCTATGCTTATCCTCACCATTCATATGCGATTTTTGCAAAGCATCCAGTGTAAGTATTTCAAATCCACAGCCATCAACAATATCATCTAAAAATGTTGCATCATTTCTTTCTTGCAGATGTTGTTGCCAAGCAGAATCAATCGAGCTGTACAAAGGAAATGGCGACTCACTTGTTGAACGGAAAATATCTGTCGCACCTACCTGCTCACCACACTTAATAAGCCTCCCTAGCACATCAATTTCATCGCCACGAATACAGTTGATTTTTTTACTATTTGCATACTCGCTATAACAATCATTCTCACAGCCATCTGCAGCCCCTAGCACAACTGCATCGATCACATCGATAGACAGCAAGCAATCAACAATATTATCAAGAATAGTTATTCCTTCATCAATATCAAGATTTTGTAACGGCTTGCCGTACAATCTACTACCTTGATTTCTACAAGCTAATGCAGCTACCAACCTCCTCATATTTGATCCTTCAATATTGGGTTATGCTTGTCTATATTGCATTTTATTTTTTTACCTAATACATCTTCTAGTTCTAATATAGACTTGCTAGTGATAGGAATTGAAGATCGCTTCAAAGCTATATCGTTTTGTGTTACTACTTGTCCTTGTTTTATATTATTTACCGCAACAACAGACTTAGTTGCCTTTTCTCTATATTCTTTTTCTCTATCACTTAGATCAAAGGTCTCCTCCCCAAGAACAGGTTCATATTTTCGTATTAATTCAATAAATTTAGAAAATGCCGATGGCGTCAATCCAGATATATAGTCCTCAATCTCTAACTCACGATCTAACGTGATATGCTTTTC
>JANQKJ010000169.1 GCA_028281205.1 Gammaproteobacteria bacterium | reverse complement strand
ACTTATTTGTTTTTCTGTCTTGTTTAATGCTTCAGCCATCGGCTTCAGCAAAGTCTCAATCGCTTTTTCTTTTTCGCTAAGATTTGCTTGTGCGCGTGTTTCAAATACTCCCAGCTTTTGTTGCGCCAGTTGTAAGAATGATTCATTGTTTGCATCAAGAGCGTGTTTTGATAATGCGCTGAAACTTTCTTTTAATTGTTCGCGTGATTCTTTTAAAGCCTGGATTTTTTCTATGTTCTGCGCTTGTTCAACTGTTAAGTTTGTACGTAACACATTATTTTGTTCGCTTAGTGCCTGAATGCTTTTGTCCATACGCGCACGCGTGATGAGATAGGCTATTAATGCGCCTATTAATATAGCTATACCAATTGCAATGCCGAGTTGCCAGGTTAGCTCAAGTTCCCATGTTATTGACTGCTGCACTTAATATTATATGGTTGAGTAATTCAGAAGGATGGCTAATGGTAAAATCTGCGCCCCATTGATTGGTGTCAATATCGGGTTCTATATAGCCATAACTTGCGATACAAGTATACATGCCCGCTTCATTTCCTGCATAAATGTCGCGTGGATCATCCCCTATGTAAATAGTATTGTGGGGTGACAAACCAATGATATCGCTGGCATGTAATAAAGGCTCAGGGTGGGGCTTGCGTACTTTTAATGTGTCTCCGCTGACTACACACTTTGTGCGTTTAGTTAAAGACAATTCTTCCATCAGCGGGTCAGTCATAGCTGCAGGCTTGTTAGTGACAATACCCCACGGGATGCTGTTTGTCTCTATAGTCTGTAGGAGTGGTTCAATACCATTAAAAAATTTTGTATCCACGCACACTGCATTTAGGTAATGCTGTAGAAATTCTTTGCGCAGTTTTTCAAATTCATCTTTGTTAGTGACTTCGGGAAATCCATAGCGCGTAAGTGCAACACTGCCCTGGGAAACAATATTGCGCACATCATCAATTTCTACACAAGATTTATTATGGCTTTTGAGTAGATTATTTAATGCTAAGGTAAGATCTGGTGCGGTATCTAATAATGTACCATCTAGATCAAACAGTACCGCGTGAATTGCGGGTTTGATCATGACGAGTATTCAGCTTTTTGGCAGTGCACAAGATAATTTACACTCACATCTTTGCCTAACCAGTAATGTTGAGTGATTGGGTTGTAGCTCATGCCAGTGATTTCTTTGCTGTTAAGATTGCTGTCTCGACACCAATTATCTAATTCTGAAGGGCGAATGAATTTACTGTATTCATGTGTGCCTCTGGGTAGTAAATTTAGTACGTATTCTGCACCTATAATGGCAAACAGGTATGCTTTTGGGTTTTTATTTATAGTGGAAAAAAACACATGTCCACCAGGCTTGACTAATTGCGAGCATGAATGCACCACGCTTGCTGGTTCCGGAACGTGTTTTAACATTTCTAGACAGGTTACAACATCATAGCTTTGTGCTTCTCGTTGGGCGATTTTTTCAGCCGAGATCATTTCATAACTGATGTCATAGTTACTTTCTTTAGCGTGCAATTGTGCTACTGATAAAGGTGCCTTGCCAAGGTCGATACCTTTCACATGAGCACCTTTCGCTGCCATGCTTTCAGTGAGTATGCCACCACCACAGCCTACGTCTAACACCTTTTTGCCATGTAAGCCGACGCGTTCGTCAATGAAATTCAAGCGTAGTGGATTAATATCATGTAGCGGCTTGAACTCACTGTCTTTATCCCACCAACGGTAGGCTAATTCTTCAAATTTAGCTATTTCTTCCGGGTCGAAATTTTCGTTGTTTGTCATATGAGGTCCGTCTCGGCTATTAACTAGAAATTTTTTCTGCCCAGTTTTCGGTTTTGGCTAGGATTTCATCTTCACTAATGGTTGTGAGTGTGCGATCGCGGAGTAATTGGCGGCCACTAATAAACACATCAGACACACGGCTACGTTCGGTGCTGTAAACAAGGTGGCTGTATATATCATATAAAGGGTGGCCTTCGATGTTATCGCAGCTAATAGCAATAATATCAGCGGACTTGTCTTTTTCCAGTGAGCCAATTTCATCTTCGAGCCCAAGTGCCATGGCAGCATTGATAGTACTAGCTCGAACAGCTTGTTGAGCTGGAAATGCTGTCGCTTGTTGGCTGACACCCTTGGCGAGGAGTGCCGCGCTTCGTAATTCAGAAAACATATCCAGATCGTCGTTGCTGGCACAACTGTCAGTGCCAATGATGACTCTTATATTATGATCTAATAAAGATTGAACCGGACAAAAGCCGCTAGCTAATTTTAAATTTGATTCAGGGCAGTGAATTACATTAACGCTAGCTTCAGCAATACGTTCTATTTCCTGCTCATTAAGTTGGGTCATATGCACGGCGAGTAAGTTTGGATTGACTAAGCCGAGCTTGTCCAGACGTTCAAATGGTCGCACACCAAATTCTTTCAAGCTGTTATCAATTTCAGATTGAGTTTCATGGATATGCATATGAATAGGTAAATCCAATTCGTTGGCATAGCTATTTATTTTGCTAAAGGTAGAGTCAGAAACAGTATAAGGGGCGTGTGGTGCAAAAACGTTACGAATTAATGGATCAGTTTTATATTCATCAAATAAAGCCAGCCCTTTAGAGAGGTATTCATCAGGGCCAGATGCATATGCAGTAGGAAATTCAAGTGCAATCATTCCAATAACTGCACGCATTCCTATACTGGATGCAACACGCGCAGTTACTTCGGGGAAAAAGTACATATCACTGAAACAGGTGGTGCCACCACGCAGCATTTCAGCAATTGCCAACTCGCTGCCATCATGGACAAAATGTTCGTCAACCCATTTTTGTTCAATTGGCCATACGTGATTTTGTAACCATTCCATTAATGGGATATCGCTGGCGACTCCACGTAACAATGACATTGCCGCGTGGGTATGGGCATTAACTAAACCTGGCATTAAAATGTGGCGTTCATATTCAATGTGTGAGTTTGCATTGAATAGCTGGGTTGCATTCTCAGTTGGCACGATATCGACAATGCGCCCGTTATCAATCGCAACCGAGTGATTTTCCAGCACTGTGTTGTTGTTATCCACGGTAACAATGTAATGTGCTGATAGCAGAGTTTGAATAGTACGCATAACTTTAACTTACCTGTCTGGCTGGTTTAGAACAAGTACAGACACTGAATTAACTAATGATGAATAGAACATTGCCTAATAGAGCCATTGAGTGGCAGGAAGGTCAACTTATTTTGCTTGATCAGCGATTATTGCCTAGTACAGTTGAATTCTTGCGCATAAATAATGTTTTGGATGTGTATGAGGCAATCAAAAATATGGTGGTGCGCGGGGCACCGGCGATAGGTATCACCGCAGCTTATGGAGTGGTTTTATCCGCAATTAGTCATCAGCACCTGGCTGCTGACCAGGCAAAATTAAATATTCTCACTGACATACAAACACTTGCCAACGCGCGGCCAACCGCAGTCAATTTGCATTGGGCTTTAAAGCGTATGCAAGCGTGTTTGGATGATAATTCTGTTGATTGGCTAAAAAACTTGCAGGCAGAAGCAAATAGCATCCATCAAGAAGATATCGCTGCAAATAAAAAGATGGGTGAACTTGGTGCTGAATATATTAAGCGTAATTCTAGTGTCATGACACATTGCAATGCTGGAGCGCTCGCAACCGGCGGTTATGGTACAGCACTAGGTGTTATTCGCAGTGCCTATGAGCAAGGGAAGATCGAAAATGTATTTGCCAATGAAACCCGCCCCTGGTTCCAGGGCGCGCGGTTAACTGCCTGGGAACTACAACAAGAGAATATTCCAGTAAACCTGATCTGTGACTCTGCCGCTGCCAGCGCATTACGAGCATATGATGTTGAATGGATTATTGTCGGTGCAGATCGTATTGCTGCGAATGGTGATGTGGTGAATAAAATTGGTACTTATGGTCTTGCCATACTTGCGAAACAGGCGGGTAAAAAATTTATGGTGGTTGCACCCACGAGTACTATTGATCTGGGATCGGCTTCGGGAAATGACATTGAAATTGAGGAACGTGGTAGTCAAGAAGTGACACATGTGGGCGAAAAAATTATCGCTTCACAAGGTGTCAATGTATGGAATCCAGTATTTGACGTGACGCCGGCAGAACTTGTAGATGTGCTGGTAACAGAGCATGGTGTGATAGAAAAACCAGACACGAAAAAGATCGCTCAACTGTTCGCCAGTCCGCATATAAATTAAGCATAAATCATTGCCTGGAAACGGTGTAATCGCTTTATCACTGCCTTATTTAGCCAAATTTGGTTTTTATAGTTTTACTCTTCTGGGGGAAAGGTATGGTATAATATCCGGTTCCTAAACGAACTAAATCCCTCTACGTAGATTTAATGGCTTCGATCGCTAAAGAAATATCCTCAGTTAATTTAGAAGATGAAATGCGCAAGTCCTACCTGGACTATGCGATGAGCGTGATTGTGGGGCGTGCATTGCCGGATGTACGAGACGGTCTCAAACCAGTCCACCGGCGTGCATTATTCGCTATGCACGAGTTGAATAACGACTGGAATAAGCCATACAAAAAATCTGCACGTGTAGTGGGTGATGTGATTGGTAAATATCATCCCCATGGCGATACCGCTGTGTATGACACAATTGTCCGCATGGCGCAGGATTTTTCAATGCGCTATGTGCTGGTTGATGGGCAGGGTAACTTTGGTTCCGTGGATGGAGATTCACCCGCGGCTATGCGTTACACCGAAGTGCGTATGTCTAAGATTGCGCATGAAGTCTTGTCCGATCTTGATAAAGACACAGTCGATTTTATTCCCAATTATGATGAGACAGAAAAAGAGCCTTCGGTTCTTCCGTCGAGAATTCCTAACTTATTAATCAACGGTTCTTCAGGAATCGCCGTAGGCATGGCGACAAATATACCGCCGCATAATCTGTCGGAGATTGTGAATGCCTGTATCGCTATGATTGAAAATCCGGAATTGTCTATTCTAGATATTATGGAATTGGTGCCTGGTCCTGATTTTCCTACCGCAGGCATTATTAACGGTAAGAAAGGTATTGTTGATGCTTACCAAACAGGGCGTGGAAAAATATATTTACGTGCACGCAGCCATATTGAGACCGATGAAAAAACTGGTCGTGAAACAATTGTCGTTACTGAGTTGCCATACCAAGTTAATAAAGCACGCTTAATTGAAAAAATTGCTGACTTAGTTAAAGAGAAACGTCTGGAAGGTATTTCTCCGGGTGGTTTGCGTGATGAGTCTGATAAAGACGGTATGCGCATTGTGATTGAGCTGCGTCGTGGTGAAGTGAGTGAAGTTATTTTAAATAACTTATACCAACATACGCAGATGCAAAGTGTGTTTGGTATCAACATGGTGGCGTTAGTTGACGGCCAACCACGGCTTCTGAATATTAAACAAATCTTACAAGCCTTCCTGCGCCATCGCCGTGATGTAGTTACACGCCGCACTATGTTTGAATTGAGCAAAGCGCGGGATAAAGCTCATATCCTTGAAGGGCAGGCGGTTGCGTTAGCTAATATTGATGAAGTGATCGCGTTGATTAAGTCTTCAAATACACCTGCAGATGCTAAAGCTTCTCTTGTTAGCAAAGGTTGGGAACCAGGCGCTGTCACCAGTATGTTAGACCGTGCCGGTGCTGAGGCTTCGCGCCCAGACGG
>JANQKJ010000078.1 GCA_028281205.1 Gammaproteobacteria bacterium | reverse complement strand
GTCGAACGTAGGCAAACAATGCCTATTTTGTCAAACTTTTTACTACGTAATGTAGATGGACGATTAGTAATTTCTGCCACTGATTTAGAATTAGAAGTCTCTGCGACTATTGACATTAGTCCTGATGGTGATGCAGTTACGGTCCCGGGCAGAAAATTACTTGATATATGTAAGTCGCTTCCTGAAGAAAGCAATATTCAGTTTTCTTACATTGGGGACAAAGTAGAAATCAAATCTGCAAAAAGTCGTTTTACTCTAGCTACCTTAGCAGCAAACGAATTCCCTTTAGTAGATGAAATTGATGTTGATCAGACTATTTCAATTGACAAAGAAAAACTACATGCATTAATCGAGGACAGCTCGTTTGCAATGGCACAACAGGATGTACGCTACTACCTAAATGGATTAATGATGGAATCTAGTGCTGGTAAATTGCGAACAGTTGCAACTGATGGACATCGGTTATCGATGGCCGATACTGAGCTGGATAACTCGGTACCTGACCGACAAGTGATTGTGCCTAAGAAAGCTGTACAAGAATTTATGCGTATATTAGCGGCTACTACAGGTACAGTAGAACTGGCATTTAGCCAGAATCATTTGCAGGCAAACTTTGGTGATATTCGTTTTGTTACCAAGCTAATTGATGGCAAGTTCCCGGATTATCAACGCGTGGTACCTGAAGGCCATCAGTATATTGCTACTCTGGACCGTGAAGTATTGCGTTCATGCTTAATGAGAGCATCTATTTTAAGTAATGAAAAATACCGTGGAGTACGCCTTGGGTTTAGTGAAAATTTACTTAAAATTCAAGCACATAACCCAGAGCAGGAGGAGGCTGAAGAAGAGTTAGATATTAATTATAGCGGTCCGTCACTGGAGATCGGATTTAATGTTAGTTACCTTGTTGATGTATTAAATACGGTCAAATGCAGTGACGTTGAGTTTCATTTACAAGATACAAATAGCAGTTTATTGATAGTTTGTCCTGAGGTTGATAATCGCAAATATGTGGTTATGCCCATGCGTCTCTAGTCATCAGCGACACTAAATTGATGTGGCTACAACGATTGCAGGCACGAGGTCTGCGATGTTTTAGAGCATGTGAGGTCAACTTCGCTCCTGGTATTAATGTTTTATACGGTAACAATGGTGCTGGGAAAACAAGCATACTTGAAGGCATCAGTGTTCTTAGCAGTGGCAAAAGCTTCCGTACCACTAAGCTTGCTCATATTATTCATGAACACCTGGATGAACTGGTTTTATTAGGTGAAGTTAATAATCAGAATGACATTGTTCAATTGGGCGTACAAAATAAGTCAGGACATACAAATTTACGCGTAAATCGTGAAAAAGCTGCAAAATGGTCTGAATTAGCTAAAAATTTACCGGTTTTGGAAATTCATCCGGAGTCATATTTATTAATCACGGGTGGGCCCGTAGAGCGCAGAAAGTTTCTGAACTGGGGAATGTTCCACGTGAAACCAAGTTATGGATCTATTTGGTCCGAATATTCACGCGCCTTGAAACAAAGAAATAGTTGCTTGCGCCACCGAGAGATTGGTCAAGCAAAGTATTGGCATCAAAGTTTGGCTGAACATGGTAATCAAATAGCAACTTGTTTGGATAATTACACAGAAAATATCATTCCGTATATTCATGAGATTTCAAATCAATTTGGTTTAACAGACGAATTAAGTGTTAGATACTATCCAGGATGGGATCAAGACCACGATTTGCATAAGCTTTTGGAACAAGAATTAACCTTAGAAGAAATAGGGTTATCAACTCTGCATGGACCTCACAGAGGCGATATGAGGATTACTTGGAAAAAGAAGCCTTTTGCAAAAATAAGTTCGCGTGGGCAGCAGAAAGTTTTGGCTATTGCGTTAAAAATTGCCCAAGCCAAATATATGCAAGAGCAGTATAGTAAAACATGTGTATATTTGATCGATGAACTCCCCGCGGAGTTAGATAATAGGCGAAGAGAAATCGCTCTTGACCTGTTAAGCCAATTGAACGCACAGGTGATTATATCTGCGGTATCTAAACACTCTGTCGATTACATAAATAATGATATTAAATGGTTCCACGTGGAACCAAGCTGTGTTGCAGCAATGGTATAATGGCTAGATAACATTTATAGATAAAAATAATGAGTTACGATTCCTCGAATATCCAAGTTTTAAAAGGTCTGGAAGCAGTACGTAAGCGTCCAGGAATGTATATTGGCGATACTGATGATGGCACTGGTTTGCACCATATGGTCTTTGAGGTGGTCG
>JANQKJ010000075.1 GCA_028281205.1 Gammaproteobacteria bacterium | reverse complement strand
TTGGCTGGAATGGACCATATTTACGCAAGCAGTTTGTTCCCCAGGATCCATGGAAAAGAGATTATCACTATCGTTATCCGGGGCAAAATGGTGAATTTGATATTTTTAGCTATGGTGCAGATAACACACCAGGCGGTGAAAAAGAGAATCGTGACGTCGTGAGTTGGAATTAAAAAGTAAAATTACTGATGTAGGCAAACATATTATCAAACGTGAAATTCATATATGGCGTAACTTAGGGTTTACTTTAGTTGAGCTACTTGTTGTATTGGTTATATCGCTAACCGTTATTACCTTATCAACAGTCGCTTATGGGAAACTCTCGACTAATGCATACTTAAAAAGTTCAGCCCGACATGTAGCGGCAAGCCTCAGGTATGCCAGGAGTTTTGCAGTTGCGCAAGGTGTAGATTCTGCATTTAAGATTGATTTGGCAAATCGCTCTTACTCATTTTCTGGTAACAAACAGCTATTTCAATTTAAGAATACTATTGATCTGGACGTATATTCTGCTTCTGCTCTGAGCTCACAAAAAAATAGTGCTGAAATTCATTTTGCTCCGGACGGCAGTGCTTCAGGTGGGAGGATTTCCTTGTCCAGTCATAATAAAAAGTATGTTGTCTATGTGAACTGGCTGACCGGGCGGGTTGTTGTCGATGATGAATAAGCTATATCAAATAAAGCGCACTGGTGGCTTTACGCTATTAGAGACATTAGTTGCTCTCTCTGTGCTGGCGATTACTTTGGGAGTTTTATATCAGATTTTTGGTTTTAGTTTGAGAAACATTCAGCATGCTAAAGATTATTCTTATGCACAAATGCTAGCGGAATCTAAATTAGCAGAGATAGGCAAAGGCATCCCCGTTAAAGAAGGTGATTACGGTGGTAACTTTGATAATAAATACTCATGGCAAATGAATATCAAACCTGCCTCAGGTAATTCGACGGGTGATGAATTGGTTTATACATATAAAGTTATGTTCACAATATCATGGCCTACAGACGGAACAAGCAGGTCAATTACCATCGATACATACCGACTTTCTGCTGGGGATGTCTAATGTCAGCAAATAATAAACATAATGGCTTTACACTTATTGAGCTGATTATTGCGCTTGCGCTTTTGAGTGTTGTTATGGTGTTATCTGCTAGTGGCTTTAAGTTTGGCTCCCGTGTGTGGGAACGCGTTGAGTCACAGTCAGTACACATAGACACTTTACAGGCTGTGCAAGGATTCCTTAGAACCAGTCTTTCACATTCTCTGGTTAGGGATCGGTTACAAGAAGATAATTTTAATGATGCAAGTGAATCAGCATCATTATTAGAAAATTTATTTTCAGGTGGGCGGCAGCATTTATTTTACGTATCATATTCGCCGCAGTATGGTGTTGACGATTATTTATATCAATATCAACTGTACCTAGATGAACAAACTAATTCATTAGCAATAAACTACTCTCCTTATAATATAAAACTAGCCAGCAGTGATAAAAAGCCGCTTTCTATTATTGAAGGTGTTGCAAGTCTTGAGATTAAATATTTCAGCGGTTTTCACACTCAGGACGATAATTCAAGTTGGCAAGATAGATGGGATGACATTTATTCATTGCCACTATTGGTTAAGATAAACGTCACGTTTATAGATAGGTCAAAAAAGTGGCCTGAACTGATAATTCCAATGCGGCACGGACCTTATGTCTTGCGTTAGTATGAAAACCAAGATATCACAAAAAGGAGTTGCTTTGATTGCAGTGCTTTGGGTAGTGGCATTTTTGGCCACGATTGCAAGTACTGTCGCACATCAATCAAGAACAAGCCTGCAGATGACAAAAAACAGGATTGAACAACTTAAACTCGAGCAAGCTGCTGAAAGTGCCATATTGATTTCTATCGCTAGAAAAATAAATTCTCCCAGCCAGCAGATTATTCAAACTGAAAATAATGAGTTTAATGGAGTAGCAGTAGAAGTATCCGCTTTTGATGAGTCGGGGAAAGTAGACTTGAACACAGTTCCTGCAGAAGTATTACGTAGCTTGATGACAGAAATTGGTTTGGACGACGAGAACTCATTCAGGGTCACCAATGCCATATTGGACTGGCGTGATGAGGATAGCCTTGTAAGAGCAAGTGGTGCAGAAGACCAGGATTATATGGCGGCAGGTTATGCGTATGGAAGTAAAGATGCCGATTTCGAAAGGATTGAAGAATTACAACTCGTGTATGGTATGACAGCAAAACTATATGGGGCATTGTTGCCACATGTGACTGTGCATACATATGACTATGGTGTGAATTTATCTGTTGCGTCCGAATTAGTCAGGAGAGCGGTGGAAAATTCTTCGGCATTTGCGACAAATAATTTACATGCTGATGATCTGGTGGATGAAGATTTAGAAGAATTCACATCGTTGACCGAAGGTTATATATATACTTTTCAGGCAAGTGCTCAGAATCAAAATGGTTTAAAACAAAATTTATCTGCCGTCATTCGTATTGATAGAGGCAACATTTATGAGCCTTTTACAGTGTTAAGCTGGCAATAAGTATTTATTTAGTGGCAAATATGGTAAGTGCATTAAAATTAACTGAATTATGGCAATGGTGGGTCTCTGAGCTTGCAGATATGTTGCCAAACGATAATGTGATCTCCCTCAACCGTGAGGGCGATATGCAAATTTATATTGATCGTAAAAGTTGCCGGCTGGATTATAGTAATCAAGATGTAGCAATTAACATCAATGAGAAATTTTCTTCGCGGCGCGTTTTGGATCAATATAATGCTACAGTTAAATCTTCTAAAAATAACTCAACAAAATCATGTGATCTTTATATTGATAATAATCTTTTACTTACCCGCTCTATTACACTTCCGCTGGCAACAGAAGAAAATATAAAAGATGTTATTGCTTATGAAATTGATCGTTATACACCTTTCAAGAAAGAAGACATCTATTTTGATGTAAACATCATAGATAAAGACAAGACCGAAAATAAACTTACAGTGCTTATCACAGTAGTTAAGAAAACTATTCTTGATGAAGTGCTGAGTTTTTGTGATAAATCTGGTGTTTTGCTGAATAAAATTTTTTCTGGGGATAATAATACAAAGGAGCTATTTTTTATTGGCTTACCTACTGAAGTTTCTAGCAAAGTAAAGAAATCAAATAATAAATTTTTTATTATCATTTTTTTAGTATTGTCAATCGCTGCCATGTGCATACCTGTTGCCAAAAACTATTGGTTAGCCTCGCAATACCAAAATAAAATTGAACAAATATCCCCGCAAATTGCAGAGATAAAAGAGTTACGCTCGCAATTTCAAATTATTCGCAAGAGAGCTGACCTGGCAAATAAATTAAATGCCAATAACATCAGGTTAATCGAGTTACTTGAAGAGCTGACTCGGCTTATACCTGATGATACATCGCTAGCAAGACTTTCTTTGCAAGACAATTCAGTGCGAATACAAGGTTTCTCGCTGTCTGCATCAAAGCTAATTGCAATACTGGATGCATCAACAATTTTTAATAATGTGGAATTTGCAGCTCCAGTGACCAAAAATAATGAAACTGGTAAAGAAAATTTCACTATAGAGATTAAATTAAATACTAAAGATCATGTTAATGCTGAGTAAAAATAGAAGACGTTTCTTGGCTTTGGGAGTCTTAGTTATTCTGGTATTGGCATTCCTGGTATTTATCGTGCAGCCTTATATATATGTTTTGGATGCTTCAAAAAATCATCTTGAATCAGTTCAGTTCGAATACTTCAATAATGATAGATTGCTGCGTAAAAAAAATTACTACATTGAAAATCTTGGCATTATAGAAGAGGCATATACTGGTGGAGAAGTTTATTTGCGGAGCGATAAAAAATCTCTCGCCACGGCTGAAATTCAAGATATTTTTAATAATCTAGCAGAAAGTAGTAATGCTGAATTAATCAGTACTCAGGTGATATCGGATGAATCAAATTCAGATAATAGTGTGGGTTTAAGTGCCCGTTTGAGGGCTGATATATTTGGTTTACAGCAATTAATTTATGAAGTTGAATCGAGTTTACCAAGATTGGTAATTAAAGAAGCATCTATTAGACGTGGGGGCAGGGCTATCTTTCGAAATAAAAATGAACAGTCTAGCAGTCAAACATTGGAAGTTAGGCTTGAAGTTTTTGGTTATATAAGTACGCAGTAAGTGCCTATGAAATTCTTATTAATTATTATATCTCTATTTCTATGCGGACTGATTTTTTATCAGCTTAAATATTATCCCTTTTCTGATGATGAATTGCCTGCTGTCACTTCCGAGCTAGAAACACAAAGTATAGATTATGACCTTAATGAGCTTGACTCTATAGAGGCTTATGAGGAAATTATCACTCGTCCTTTGTTTTCAGCTGAGCGTACATCATCTAAAGTTCAATCTCAGGCATTGAATGCTTCTGTAAACGTTGATGAATTAGAGAAACTGGTTATCTTCGGCGTAGTTAAAAGTGGTGCAGTTGGTTATGCAATTATTGGTAATATAGATGGTGATCAAGAAGCCAGACAGGTTAAAGTTGGGTTTAATTATAAAGGCTGGAGAATTAACGATATTACTTCAGACAGCGTTAAGTTTGCTGGCGAAGGCTTAGAATATGAGCTCTCAATTACTGCCAATGAGTCAAGTCTAGGCACAGCAATCAGACAAACTCATGAATCTGGATCAGCAGGAAATATAAGTAACTCGAGTGCAGGAAAAACTAAAAGGATTCCGAGATCCAACCAGTTAGGTAATCAAGAACCACGCACTGAAAAGCAAATTAAAGAGCTACAAGAACAAGAAGGTTTTACGTTCGATTTAGACG
>JANQKJ010000007.1 GCA_028281205.1 Gammaproteobacteria bacterium | reverse complement strand
CTACAAAATTCTGTGTCACCCATGTTTTTAGCCAGACAATATAGTGAGGCTTTAACTGAATTAGCCAGCTTGCGTCCTACCATAGATAGTTTTTTTGATGATGTGATGGTGATGCATGAAGATGAAAATATTCGCAACAATCGAATAGCGCTGCTCGCAACTGTGAATGATTTATTTTCTTCTGTGGCGGATATCTCTTTACTGCAGAGTTAACGCGAAACAAAGTCATGCAAGCCGTTATTCTCGACCGCGATGGCGTCATTAATCACGATAGTCCAGATTATATAAAGTCGCCAGATGAGTGGCAGGCTATTGATGGCAGCTTAGAAGCCATCGCCCGCCTAACTAAAGCAGACATCAAAGTGTTTATAGCCAGCAATCAATCCGGTATTGCCTATGGCCTATTTGATTACAATACCCTCTATGCCATGCACAAAAAATTACATGATCAAGCAGAAGCATTGGGTGGCCGGATAAGTGGATTTTTCTTTTGCCCTTTTTTAACTGGTCCTTGTCGCAAGCCAAATCCTGGTTTGCTACTTGATATTGCTAATCGTGCTCATATTGATTTAGAAACAACTCCTTTTATTGGTGATGCCATGAGAGATATCGAAGCTGCAACAGCTGTTAATGCCATCCCTGTATTGGTGCTAACCGGCAAAGGTGCTTCTACTTATAAAAGTGGTGAAGTCCCTGCTTATGTGCAAGTACACAAGAATCTATATGATGCAGTCGATGACTTACTAAAACAGCATAGCAATCACTAATGCGCCTGATTCGTTCAAGTTTATTTATGTTAGGCATGGTGGTATCTACATGCTTGTGGGTAATCCCTTCGATTGCAGCAAGATTCTTTCCCTACAAAGTATGCTTTGCGATTGTTTCTAGCTGGTGCACCTTCAATGTTCACTGGCTACGTTTAACCTGCGGTATTGATTACAAAATTACTGGCTTAGAGAACATCCCGGACCAGGCCTGTGTGATTATGTCTAATCATCAATCCACTTGGGAAACGCTGGCATATCCTTCAATCTTTCCAACTTTGACATGGGTAATAAAAAGAGAGTTGTTATTCCTGCCCTTGTTCGGCTGGGGCATAGCCTCCACTCAACCTATTGCCCTAAATCGCAAACAAGGAAAAAAAGCTTTTCAGCAGCTGATTAAAGATGGCAAAGATAAACTGGCACTAGGACGTTTTATTCTTATTTTTCCAGAAGGAACTCGTATTCCTTACGATGAAGAAAGAGAATTAAAAATTGGTGGCTTTGTATTAGCAAAAAAAGCCAAGACTCTTATCTTACCTGTTGCACACGATGCTGGACGCTTATGGCCAAGAAAAGGTTTTTTAAAGACCCCAGGAACAATTCATCTGCATATTGGCAAACCAATTCCAAGTAATGAAAATAGTGCAGAGGAATTGCGCTTACAATACTCTGATTGGTTACGCGCTACACGCGCTGATATTAAACAAAAGCTTACTCTGTAGTTTAGACTCTTTATGGGCTTGGGTTTGGAATCGCCTGATGAATATCTTCAATCGCCTGAATAATTTCTTCACTTAAAGTAACGTCGATACTCTGTATATTTTCTTTTAACTGACCTAAATTGGTTGCACCAATAATATTCCCACCTACAAATGGGCGTGTATTCACATATGCTAAAGCCATTTGTGCAGGTGAGATATCATGACATCTGGCCAGCGCAACATATTTTTTAGTAGCAGCTTGTGATTGAGCGTTACTGTAACGCGAGTAATTTTCAAATAGTGTGAGACGGGCGTTTTGAATATTTTTTTGCTCAATATATTTGCCTGTCAACACACCAAACCCTAATGGCGAGTACGCAAGTAAACTAATATTTTCACGCTGGGAAAAT
>JANQKJ010000366.1 GCA_028281205.1 Gammaproteobacteria bacterium | reverse complement strand
TAACTTGTTCGCCAGTAATAGTGAACGGTACAAACACCACCTTACCTTCATTATCGGCAACACCGCGACCATCTAAGGTGATATCTACTATAGTTGCTTCACTCATAATTAATCTGAAATTTAATCCTAAATATATTTACAACTGCACTGAATGCATGACTTTATTCAACACATAACCTTAAACAGAAAAATGTTTTAGTATGACAAAAATTTTAACTCAGTCACAAAAAATGACTAAGATAGCAGGCAATTTTATTCACAATCGGAAGATTGTTGCCGTTCAACCTTTCTATAGAGTAGTGTCTTAGGAATGTATGTCACGCTTAATGCCATGAAAATGTTTATTGCCAAACAGCACTACTCAAAAAAAGTAAAGTTATGCTTTTTTATTGGCCTGGTATTAATCTTGGCTGGATGCGCCTCTTCATCGCATACCCCCTCACAAACAACAAGCACAGATCATCATAGTAAAGGCAATACTAATAATGACAATAAAACTTTCAAACGCTCAACACCTTTAAAATATTCTAAAGGCCACCAAATTGTATCTATTGCTGAATCATTAGTAGGTTCACCTTATCGTTATGGCGGTGCGTCACCCAGAGGGTTTGATTGCAGCGGGCTAGTGTACTATACCCATCAACAACTAGACATCACTGTACCACGCACCACACGACAACAGGCTCAGTATCGACCGTCTAAGCAATTAAATTCCGCTCAACCTGGTGACATTTTATTCTTTAGAATATATGGCAATAATGTATCTCATGTTGGCATATATACCGGCAATGACCGCTTCATTCATGCACCCAAATCCGGCAAACAAGTTTCTTACGCCAACATAAACGAACCTTACTGGCGAGAGCGACTCGTTAAAGTTGCCACACTCCACTAAATCAAACAAAAGTACTAGATTTAAAGTTGTTGCATTTATAAATTTTCTAGAGAAGAACTTTTAAGACTATGCTAATGTCACACTTAGTCAACTAACAGTGTCAGACATCATTGTGTATATACACGAATACCAATCCAAACGTTTACTCAAAACTTACGAAATTCCAGTTCCACGCAGTGAAGTTTTTACTCAAGGCGATAGTATTGAAAAGTTTATTGCCAATTTTGGCGGGGAATCTTGGATTGTTAAAGCCCAGGTCCATGCTGGCGGCAGAGGTAAAGCTGGCGGGATTTTATGGGCGCATACGAGAGATGAATTAAAAGACAGCATTAATAAATTGCTTGGTACGCAACTTGTCACCAAGCAGACAGATGCTACTGGCCTGCCGATAAATACTTTACTGGTTGAAAAACCTGCAGAAATTAAACGCGAAATCTATTTGAGCTTACTAGTAGATCGAGCTAGTAAAAAAATCACCGCCATTGCCTCTGCTGAAGGCGGCGTTAATATTGAAGAAGTGGCAGCTAAAACACCAGAAAAAATCGCTTCAGTTAATATTCACAAAACATCTGGTGTGCAAGGCTACCATTGCAGACTACTAGCCAGAAACCTGGACTTAAACAAAGAGCAGTTCAAGCAGTTTTCACATATTCTCAGACAAATGTATTCACTGTTCCTTGACAGTGATGCGTCATTAATTGAAATCAACCCGCTTATTATCACGCAAGATGAAGCGTTATTAGCACTCGATGCGAAAATGAATTTTGATGATAATGCATTATTCCGCCACAAGAAGATTGCCTCACTAAAAGATCCAAGTCAGGAAAACCCCATAGAACTCAAAGCCCGTCAGCACGACCTGAATTACGTGAAACTCGAAGGCAATGTGGGCTGCATTGTTAATGGTGCCGGACTGGCTATGGCAACCATGGATTTAATTAAACACCATGGCGGTGAACCAGCGAATTTTCTTGACGTTGGTGGAGGCACAAACGCTGAACGTGTTACCCAGGCATTTAACTTATTACTTGAAGATGAAAATGTACGTTCTATTTTCGTGAATATATTTGGTGGCATAGTGCGTTGTGACGTTATTGCTCAAGGCATACTGCAAGCGCTTGAACAAACTGAGTTAACAATGCCAGTCGTTGTATTATTACAAGGCACTAATGCCGAACAAGGCAAAGCCATTCTAAAAGACCAACATAAACTCATCATTCCTGCCAACCACTTAACTGAAGGTGCAACACTTGCCATTCAACAAGCTGGGGGAACAATATGAGTGTCTTGATAGACAAGCATACACGCATTCTATGCCAAGGCATTACTGGCAGTAATGGCACTTTTCACACCCAGCAGTGTATAGAGTATGGCAGCCAGATGGTCGCTGGTGTGACACCAGGTAAAGGAGGCACAACCCACCTGGATTTACCCGTTTACGATACTGTGTATGCAGCCACGCAACAACACGACATAGATGCTACGGTTATTTATGTCCCTGCTGCATTTGCTGCAGATGCAATCCTGGAAGCAGTCGAGGCGGAAATACCTTTAATTGTCTGTATTACAGAAGGCATTCCTGTTCAAGATATGATTCCAGTCAGCGACATACTTGAAACCAGCCAGTCATTGCTTATCGGACCTAACTGCCCGGGGATTATCACTCCCGATCAATGCAAAATCGGCATCATGCCCGGCAACATTCATAAAGCAGGTAATGTAGGTATAGTTTCACGCTCGGGTACGCTCACATATGTGGCAGTAAACCAAACGCGAGACTATGGCCAGTCCACTTGCATTGGTATTGGTGGCGACCCAATTCATGGCCTCGATTTCATAGAATGCTTAACCATGTTTGAGCATGATAGTGATACAGAAGTCATCGTTATGGTTGGCGAAATTGGTGGCACCGCTGAAGAGGAAGCTGCCGAATTTATTCAAAGCGCTGTAAGCAAACCTGTAGTCAGTTACATCGCAGGAGCAAGTGCACCACCAGGCAAACGCATGGGACATGCGGGCGCCATTATTAGTGGCGGCAAAGGTACTGCAGACGACAAATACAAAGCATTAGAGAAAGCTGGTGTGCATACAGTGAGGACACTAGCAGAAATTGGAGATGCTGTTAAAAAGATTTTGGCTTAGCTACTAACTTCTCACCTTACTTGTTAACACCTGCCATACGAATGTAGGTAATGCAGTCTGTCTAAAAATACGTTGTGGTTGGCTTAATAAACGATACAACCATTCAAGATGTGTAACCCTCCATAATGATGGAGCCCTTTTTACATTCCCCGCGATTACATCTAATGTTCCACCAACTCCTTGAAGGATATTTGCGTTTATTTCGTGTTGGTGCTTTTCAATCCATTTTTCTTGTTTAGGGCTACCCAAAGCAACCAATACAATATGTGCACCTGAGTCATTTATTTTCTTTACAATTTCACCATTTTGTTCGTCGGTAAAATATCCATTATTCCTTCCACTAATCCTGAGCCCAGGATATTTTTCAATTAACTTTTCTGAAGCAATAAGATTTGTTTCCTCTTTCGCACCTAATAAAAAAACACCATAATTATTTTTTTCAGCTAATTCACAAAGTTTTACAGCCAATTCGCAACCGGGTACTCTTTCTTTAATTTTTACACCCTGCAGCTTTGCAGCTAACACCACACCGATTCCATCCGGAATCAATAACCCGGCATTTGACAAGATACTTTTAATCTCATTATTTTTATTTGCAAAAATAACTTTTTCTGGATTCATAGCAAAAACAGAGCATTTATTACCACCAGTAATTACACTATTGAGATGATCAACAGCTGACTTCATATCAACACAATCAAGTGGAACATCACATATTTTTATACGCTCAGGTTGCACAAATCTTTTCTCTAAATTTTTCTATTATTGACTCAACAGAGTTACTATTTATTTTGGAATCACTATTCCATGAAATATATGTATTAAACTCATGAGACAACTTTCCATGGTATTTTGCTTCTATAGTCGATATTGGTTTCTTTTCTCCATATCCACTAGACTTCCAACCTGAAATAGGGTTCAGCCGCCCACTAAAGTTTTTAATTTCATCAGCCCCGTCGATGCTCAACTCCACTGAATCATGATTAGTAAAAATTTTATTATTTTTAATACTTACTACTGCGTCAAGATGCCATCTCAATATTAAACTATGATTACCCGTCCCATCTAAACGATCCCATACAAAACATCCATGCTGGTAATCAATAAAAATCCCTCTTGAGTGTGTTACCCCAATGGATTCATAGCCATTATGAGATGCCAATATATAAAAACCAGATTCATCTTCTCGTTGTAACAATAATCTAGAGTTATATGCATCCTTCCACATAAAACTATTAACATAGTCAGCTTGATCACGATCATCTATTGTCACTGTATTATGTGCTGACGTTCCTTTAAAGTATTTTCTCCATTCATGGTTTAACGAATATCCATAAGTACCGCAATCCGTAATAACTTGTTCGCCGCCACAAAACATAAGTAGCGATAAACAATCCGCATGCCCGTGACCAAATGATGGCGACATGCCCAAAGAACCATGATCCATAATTAATTTAATATTTGGAGTAACATTACTTAGCGTATAGCCAGTTTGCTCAAATGTTCTAATGCCACTTTTGTACTTAATGTCTTTAAATGAGATACGCAGAAACTTTGATAACGCATATCCGCTATCGCCGTCCCCAATGTCAGGAAGCTGGTCTGGTCTGGATGCAAATGTACTCAAGAATTCACTTGCTCTTTCAAATGCAGACTGTATTTTTTTATCCCTAATCCCCAAATGATCAAGGAGCTTATCAGCTAAACCATATAAGTCACTTACAAATAGCAAATACCAAAATGATTGTTCAATACTACCTCCATCACTCAAAATCTGCCGGTCAGCTTCATCTCTAAGTAATACTAATGCTTTTCTTTGCCAAATTTTCGCACGTTTAAATTCAGGAAAATTTATTCCTGCGTACAGCAAACCAACGGATTCAGCAATAGTATGATTCCCACTAGAGGAATATAGAGAAAGCCTTTTTTCTATTAAAGAAGCATGGCCTTCAATCATATTCAACAAATCATTCCACACAGATGAATCAGGTTTAATATTCACCCTGGCTATATCCAGCGCATAGCATACTGCGATAATACGCAAGGCACATTCCATGGAAGAAATATAATGTATACCAGCAAGATACTGATTTGACTCTAGCCAGTCTCGTAATTGAGATTCAATAAGGTCAACCGCTTGCTTTGATTGGTCAAACTTATTATCTTGTGCAACTAATGCAAGCACTACTAATTGCTGTAGTCGAGATGCCTCCCAGGCAATACGAACATCACCAACTACATTGCCAGTCCTATAATTTATCGAGTTGAAAAAAGATATTGGCCACTCATTTCTTTTGTCAGGCGCAATATTCCAGCAATTACGGTCTTTCTCCCAACGCCAAGGAAAATTCAATACCTGCCAATTACCTGCAAGCCATTGCTTTACTTGTAAAGAGTTAGGTTCAAAGTTCCAATCAAGCTCAGGCAAGCTATTTTGCTTAGAAGTGCAGAATGCGAACTCACTAATTGAATAAGTTTTAAAAAATAATTTTTTTTTTGCTTTAAAGCTAAATTGCAAATAGAGAAGATACAGTTGCTCACCGACTCTATGTATTATTTCGGCAAGAGACATGACACGTAATCGGCTGACATACCAGCTTAGCTTTTTCACGTGAATAGTCTCATTCCCAAAATATCATAAGGTATACATTTGATTAGTTTGCATGCTCATCGCAGCATAAATAGATGCACGCGTAACCGCCATAGTATCCTCTATGCTTGGAAGTGTTATATTTTCCGGTGCAGCAATCTTATTAATGTACATCTCCATTTCACTGGCAAAGCCTTTGTCTTGTTTCTTAGTAGAATAAACACTTTGCTTGCCCCGACTGTAAAACGTAGTTTTCATAAAATCATCTAAAACCAACGATTTACCATCTGCAAAAGCTTCAAAATACTCTTTAGGCATACTTACATCACCCCCAGCAGCATAAATCAATGTGCCAAGCGAGCCATTTGAGAACTTAACAATAATGCTCGCATGATCTTGTGTAATTCCCGATGCATGATTACCAATACACGAAGCAACGACAGATACTGGTGTCTCACCAGAAATAGCCTGCATATAATCAATAAAGTGACAACCTTCACCTATTACACGGCCACCACCAGCTTCTTTATCTTGAATCCAATGGTCCGATGGAATGGCACCTGCATTTACCCTAAAAGACATCACAAGCGGATTTTGTCTTCCTTCAAAAAATTCTTTCGCTTTAGTTGCATGTGAAGAATAGCGGCGATTGTATCCCACCATAACAATTGGTACATGACTTGACTTTGTATCAACTAAAGCACTGATTTCATTTAACTGATCTAAAGTTAAACATAACGGTTTTTCAACAAACACATGCTTATTAGCTTTAATTGAATCAATCACCATTTGGGCATGCATATCATGGCGTGTACCGATTAGGACCGCATTGACATTTTCGTCAGCTAGTATCTCTTTATAATCTGAACAACAATATTTAACCCCTAGTTTTTCACTAATCGCTTTTGCTTTAACGCCAGATTTAGTACAAACAGACCAAAGCTGAACATTTTTCATGTTATTCAACGGTGGCAACAATCTGTCTTTAACATGATTCCCCACACCAATTAGACCAACGTTAATATCCCCAGAAATTTTATCAGCTACAACTTGTATTTTACGGTCTATATTCAAATCACCTTGGTACTGATATTTGATCAATACTCCTAAGTAATCTTCTTTACCCTCCATAATTAATTTATATGCGTCCTCTGCATTCTCTATAGAGAACTCGTGTGTTGAAACCTCATCCAGTTTAATCTTATCTTCTTCGATCAGGCTCAAAAATGCCTGCATATTTCGGCGCTCAGTCCAACGCACATAACCATAGGGATAATCGTTACCTTTTTCTTCATAATTTTCATCATAACGACCAGGACCATATGAAGTAGATAACTTCAGCTCTAACTCTTTAGCGTAATAAGTTGCTCGAGGCAGATCCATGCCGACAGCACCAACCACCACGACACAGCCTTTTTTACGACAGACTTCTCCTGCCATTTCAACAGGACCATTACTTTTAGTACTAGCCGTTAAAATCACCGAATCAGCGCCATAGCTACTTGTCACAGAATTACAAACATCTTCAAATCGATTCATAGAGATTGCATAGTCAGCACCAAGCTCAGTAGCAAGTGTTAACTTTGACTCGTCCAGATCCGTAGCGATCACGGTACAACCATTAGCCTTAAGCATTTGTACAAGTAACTGACCCAATAAGCCAAGCCCTATGACAGCAACATAATCGCCTAATTGTGGATCAGCTTGACGCACGCCTTGCATAGCAATAGAACCAGCAGCTACATAGGAAGCATCCGCATAACTAACACCATCAGGAATTTTCAAGCAAAGATTGTTAGGAACAGAAACAATCTCAGCATGTGAAGCATAATTTTGCCCCGCACAAGCCACTCGATCCCCAACCACAAACTCATCAACATCCGAACCTACAGCAATAACTTCACCAGCACAGCTATACCCAAGTGCTGCAGGAGTATCGAGTCGGTCAAACACCATGCGCATAGTTTCAGTGATGCCATTTTTCTGCATTTGCTTAGCAACTTTTTTAACCATTTCAGGCTTTTCCATTGCCTTGCCAGCCAAACTTTTCTTTGCAACTGATACAGTGGACTTTTCTGTTCCAGCACTAATAAGTGAGTAAGCAGTTTTAACTAGAATAGTACCAGCACTAACAATAGGTACTGGTACTTCATCCACTTTTAATTCACCAGTTCGATAATTTTGTACAACTTGTTTCATAGTAAATATCTTAGGTCAATTTGATAATTTATATAATACGGCTTACTACTATAAGTAATAGATATTAGAATTTTTATGACAAACATCTGAAGATATAGTACCAGTTCACACAAACTATTACTTACTCAGCACTCCCAGTTCATTTATCAAGTCATGAATAACCACATCAGTGTTATATTTTTCTTCACATAACCGGGAGTTAATATCACCCATTTTCATCCTTAACTCTTCGTTATCGATAAGTTGTTGAATTCTCGCGCTCAGACTATCTATATCACCGGGCTCAACAATATATCCATTGACACCATTTTCAATTATCTCTGGAGCAGCCCCCACATTAGTTGCTATAACTGGTAATCCAGACGCCATTGCTTCCAGTATCGCAGTTGAAAACCCCTCAGAGTAACTAGGTAAAACAAATATATCAGCTTCTTTAAATACATTTAACTTATCTTCTCCTTTAACAGTTCCCCCAAGAAATTTAACACTTGTTTCTAAGCCGTTCTTAGAAATATAGTTCTCAAAAATAGCTTCAGGATCTTCGTACACTAACGACTCAGAAGTTGACTGATTAAACTTAACATTTCTTGTATTGCCTTTAGACCCCATTATAAGATATTGGACGCCAGTCAATGTTGGAAGGACTTTAAGCAGATCACAGTACCCTTTAGCAGTTGTTAAATGACCTACAAAAAGCAAATTAAGTGTGCTTTTATTATTGCGTTTATGCGAATGAAACTCACTGATAAATTTTTTACTTATAAAATTGTAGAAGACCTTTAAGCGATCAGTAGAAACGATTCCTTCAAATTGAAACTTCAATCGATCTGCTTGGACAAAAATTCTATCGCATCTATTCAACAACCACTTCAATAATATTTTGAAAAATTTATTGGAATTATCATAAAAGAACCTAAAATGACCGCCTTGCATCAAAATAGCTAGCCGTCGCCTAAAAAGTACCGACAAGAATATAGTAGTACCATCTCTAGCCCAACCTATCGGGGTCGCTGAAGTTGGAAGATAAAATATAAGCATGGGTCTATCTAATGTTAATAATTTAAGCAGCCTAAATATATACAAAAAATATGCGACGAATATACGAATTCCAACTTTTCCTTTTTCACTATTCTTCTTTCGTACCGTTGTATTCAATACCTCCACTTTAAAAATATCGTTTAGCTCTATTGAACCAATTAAGTTTTTAGTTACAATTTCAGGACCCGCGTAGGGTGGCGGTAATGGACCTATAATTAATACTTTTCTTTTGATAACACTCATTTAGCACATTTAACAACTGAAAGTATAGATTTTGAAAATGCTGCTGCTGACTCTTTTATACTCGCAACAATCAGCATAAATTGCTGAGCTTTGAGACCCATAGTTTCTGCGGAAGATTTTTCAGTAATCATCCACAGCATCTTTTCAACCAAATCATTAGTATCTTCAAAGTCAACAGCAAATCCATTAACACCATCTTCAATTAAGTCATGGGTAGCACCCGATCTAATTGAAGAAATACAAGGAATACCGCAAGCCATGGCTTCACATAAAACAAGACCCCAAATATCATATTCACTAGGAAACAACATACATACAGATTCGCTGAAATGTTTAGGTAACTCATCTTTTTGTAAAAAGCCAAGAAATTTAATGTTACTAGAAAGCGAAAGATTCTTACTCATGGTTTCAAGCTCCGATTTCATAGGCCCGTCACCAATAATTAAAACCAAAATATCTTGTCCTTGTGCTTTTAGCTTAGATACCGCTTTTATTATCAGATCAACTCTTTTACCCTGAGTCAGGTTACCAACATAAATAAATTGATTGGTATTTATACATTCACCTCTAGATGAAGCCTCGTAAAAAAAATTAGTGTCCACTGTATTAAGACTAATATCTATTTTATCGCGAGAAACTCCTAAAGACTCAATATATTTCTTCGACAGAGAACCATAAGTAATAAACTTAGATGCACGCTTCGTAAGTAATAATTTTATGAATTTATGATTAAATGACTTTCTTTTGCTAGATAAATCTATTTCGCCCGACCAGATAACATACTTTATATTCAGAATCAGGCTAGTTAAAAATACTTTCAGAGTAGCAATAGAAAATCCAGGCGTGATGACACATACAGGCGCTGATTTAATCAGTAATCTTATCAAGCCACCATAATAAAGACTAATAGTCTCTGCGTTTTTTCTTTTAATCCCATCGCCACTCAATAATTTATATTCAAATTCGAAATCAGAATAATTAATATTCCATTGTCTTCTTGACTCACCACCAACTCCAAAAACAACTATTAATTTGAATCCTTCACGTTGCAACTGGGAATTTATTTCATTAAAAAGAGGTATCCTATAGGGAGTCGGCATATTTGTAACAAGCAAAATATTTTGATTCATACTATGACTATATGCTAGGGCTGCTAATCTTTACGTTATATTTATTAAGCGAACCCTTAACAATATAATAACTATAAACTAACAGCCAA
>JANQKJ010000360.1 GCA_028281205.1 Gammaproteobacteria bacterium | reverse complement strand
TACAACTGGGTTTCTGTCGCGGTTGTTACCGGCGTACTGATGATGTCCGGCATTTGATTACCTTCGCCGCCACAGGCCATGTCTGCCAGTGTCGAGTGGTACAAGGCGCCGCCGTCTGTGGCAGTCCCTTGTTCGGTCAAAGGGACACCGACAGTAACAGTACCTTCACAAGAACCACCATGGGGGTCATCGGCAAAAAACAGTACATGGTAAACACGCCCATCGCCGTTATCATCCCGTCGCTTGCGCAGATCAATGCTGGAGCCGCCAATGGCACCGGCGTCATATTGTCGCTCACTGTTGCTGACTTGCAGTGGTTCATCTTGGGCGACACACATCACGGTAATCGTGACGGGATCATTATCGGGGTCAGTCACACCTTGGATAGCCACCGATTGAAAGTTATCATCAATTGGCCAGAGGGTTGCTGGGCCGGTGGTGGCTTGGCTGCAATCTGGTGGTGAATTAGCGACGGCGACGCCGGCAAATAGGGTTAAACAGATTGTTACGATCACGCGCGCTATAGCAGCAAGCGACTTTTTTTGTGGATTGGATGGCACGCTCAATTCCCCTAACTTATACCCAATACAGAGTTATCGAAAACACAGTTACCTAAAATAGAGTTACCCACAACACATGGCTCAGTAAATTGCCTGACAATGCTGGTTATACTGTGCTGGTTATACGGTTCGATGTATTTATCTATTTATTTGTGATGTGAACATGAATACGGATGTCATCAACATAGCCTATCTGGCCATGACAGTAAGGACTGAATCGGGAGCAAGGCTGGCCCGAGGTCGCTGCTGACAAAGACGGATAGTCAACCAAAGAGGAAAGATGATCAGTAGTAATGACGGTTTCCTTCTCGATACAGCCACTTTACTGCGTGGTGATGATTTATCGTATTATTGTAATCACATGGTCTTACAACAAGCATTCGAGATTGCTGTTGCCGTTGACACGATGACGCGCGAGTATGGCTCACACCTCAATAGTGCTTAGTACTTGCTTAATGTTGCAAGTCGCAAACAACGGCGCGAGCATAGTAACAAGTCATAGGGGGATTCATCAAGGTATGTTTATTCGACCTTTCAACTGTCTTTAAAGCTTCCTCATCACACAGTCTCACACCATTCGCCTTGTCAAACAGTAACAAGCAACATTCGGAGTTCAGTCAACTGCTTGCTACACATTATATTTTTAAGTCTTCCCCTTACTATTGTTGCAGGATAGAGGATATAGGTTACCGCAAGATGACTAACGCATGCTTCCGGCAAAAGACAGGCATCGTGATAAGACTGTGGCGCCTATTAAAACCTATTGGCGTGTATCTCTTCGCAAGATATCTTAATTTGGCCGCTACCTGTGGTAGCGACAGGCGGTTGTATTTTCAAATACGTAGTTGAGCTTTGAGATAGTTATGCAAAATGGCGAATAACAGTAAAGCCATTGTCTTTTCGCACATTGTCTTGTCGCATATTGGTTTATTGAATATAGTCTTATTGAATATTGGCTTGTTGTAACAGGGAATAACTGCTCCTATTGAGAGTATTTTTTAGATTGTCAGTTAGTAGATAAAATTCTGTACATTCTATCTTGGTGCACTACCAACTCACTCCTCGGGTAGTGTTTCATTTCTTAATACAATACCAGTTTTTTTCGCAAATGATTGAAACCATTCTTCGAGATATCTTTTTACGGTTAACCAGTCTTTCTCTTTCACCGTACCATCTAAAGGAAACCCTTCTGTAAGAATTGGGATAAGAGTTATTTTGTCGATGTTACGGTACTCCCGGGTCATAGCAAGGTTCACCAAAGGGTTTAATAAAAATATGTCAATTTTAAATCCAGGAACAGCCTTAGGACTATAAGTATCAGTTATTAAGCCAAGTACCGCACTTTTTTCTAAGCTTAAGCCATAGCCTTTTGTCCGAAAGTATCTACAATTACCAAAAGGGTCACAAGCAACATTTAACAAAACATCATCACGTTCGCTAATGAAAATAACAAACTCGATATCTAAATTGTTCTGATACTTCCGCAAAATATCTTCTAATCCATCTGTAAAGACCATGTTACTATCCACAATTCGAGTTGAATCCTTGAAGTAAGAGTACTCTTGGTCAGATAGATTTATCGGCACTAGGGAAAAATCACCATCGCTCTCGAGCTCGTTCTTGAACGCATTAAAGGTAGTTGCATTTAAATCCCAATCTACCTCGCGACTACTCTCTATAAAAGAACAAATTGGGCATACCATATAAGTGTTCAAGTGCGCAGTGTTACCAATATTCGATATAAACCCGACTCGAGCACCTTTTTTTGCCTCATACGCTGGTTTATTCGGTAACGATGAGCAACCGGCCAAAAATAGGAATAGAAAAAGAATAATTATATTTTTCATAGTCACTGCCATGTAGTCACTGCCATAATGATTGTATTACCAATATTTAAAAGTAGCCTGTTAACATTAAACCGATACTGTTACCATCTATTTCGAAATCCCCAAATTCTTCTGTTGTCGTGTAGTCAATCATTGTGTATCTAATACCTATCGCTTGACCGGTATCAGTAAAATATTGGTACTGGATAAGAGTGCCAGTTGCGTCATTAAAATCTACGGTATCTAGATCTAAATCTTTGGCGTCCAGTTCGGGCGAAAAATGCCGAGTTAATCCAATACTTAAAGCATGACTATTGAACTGGCGAGTTAACAAGATATCTAACGGAAAACGAGAGAACTTAACGCTATCGTCCTTTGTAAAAACACCATCAAAATGATATCCCAGGGTGAATTGGGCGCTCCAAGGGCTTTCCGGTTTGGTTATGTTAATGCCACCGTAAAAGTAGAGTAATGCTCCCGCTTTAACATTATTGCTATTTGTATCGCCATCATCGAATATGACATCTACCTCAAGCAACTTATCGCCACCGGTGGTTGCCGCCATACCAAGCAAGTAACCGGCATCAAGCCCTGTTGACTCCTCGCCAAGAACTTGTGGCATAAAAACTAATATTGCTAGTCCAAGTAAATGTTTAAGACGCATAATTAAATCCTGAGATAATACTTAACAACCTATGCCTTTTGACGGTTTATGTTCTTACTAAAGTTATACTTTTTATCGTTGGTTTTTTTTCTTGCTATTCAAACGGTAAAAACAGCAGTTTAATGGCATGCCCAGCAGAGTAGGGCAGTGCCAATAGGATAATATATAGAGCCGCTTTTGAATAGAGTCAAATTTGAGCGCATTAACACAACTCGCTTTGACATGGCAGGTTACATCACATAAACCAGTGGCAAACGCTTGTGGCTGAATATAAGAATAGTCAAAATAAATAGAGTGGTGCCCGCTAAAACCTATTGGTGCGTATCTCCTTCATATGGTGGCTGCGGGCGGTTAGATTTTCAAATACTTGGATAGCTTCCGAATTAAAAGATGGGAAACGCTGTACCTGATATCTAGCGTTTTAGAATTTGTGTACGTTTGATATTTTTAAAATTCTACCATCTTCGAAGGTTATTTCTAATATTGATAACGAGTCTAAGCTAGATAAGTCATTTTGAGTGATAAATTCTTGTATAGTTAAACCATTAATGTGAGTAACTACGTCACCGGCTTTAAATCCCAATATTGTACTTAGTGCATTACTTCCTTTACCGTCGACATCGATAACCGTTGACTGAAATTCATCAAAATCAATATCAGTAATTTTTTCATAGACAGTTGCTTCAGTAATCAATTCTTCAAACGAAATGGAATCGCCGGCTGAAATAGCAATTGGACGTATATGTAATTGAACATTATATTGATGGTACTCACCATTAGCCAAACCAGTGACGGTATCCGTTAATTCTACAAAGTTGATTGACGTGGCGTCTTTAGGTAGCGAGATAAGCTGCTGAGGTTCAGGGATATTATTCGCCAGGTTCGTATCGATCAGAGGCAGGTTTTGTAATTCAATCCAACGATCAATGTCCGTTTGACTAGTTGTTGGATGAAATTCTATTAATGTTCCATTAATGTCGATAATAGAACTATCACTACTCAATTCAAATGCCACCACTTTCTGCTGATCAGTTAAATGGTAAAAAAGTTTAGTATCACCATACTCTTCCAATATATCGCCACTATTTGACGTTGTCTTAGTGACGGTAGCATTATCTAATGACAACATTTGGATTGAACTGGTTTCTGCTTCGTCGCCAATACTCTGAGAATTTGAGTCAGAATAACTACAGCCAAAGATGGATAACAAAACTGTGATGAGAGTAATATATTTCATATCTGTTCCATTTTTTATTTTACAAATTATTGGCTTGTTTTCTGCTTTCAGCCAGTTCTTTCTTTTGTGCTTGTGCAATAACATTTAACTCAACGCCAACAAGCGCGGTTTTTGCTACCTCGCTAAAATCACCATTGCGACTCTGAATTTCTTTTAATATCGGTATAAAGCCCGGCGATGAAGATCTGCCCCATACTGAAATCAAATAATTTTTAAAGTTTGCAACTTCGAACTGCCGATTTTCTGGCACAAATGGTTTAGCATTAGGTAGGCCTGAAGATTGTCTTCTATCTACTATTTGAATATAAGCTGCACTACAATGGTAGAGTGCGATTAATATTTCGACTGATTCTCTGGTGTTTCTATTTGCAAGCAGGTATAAAATCAAATCATGGGCAATTATAGTATTGTACGGTTCAGGAAAGCCGGATAGATTATCTTCATTTAATAATATGTCGACAAGCGCATTCTCAAATTCACCGTCGATACCGCTGTATTCCTTCAAGATTTCAAAGGATTCACTATTTTTCATAATTTTTACAGCTCGACGAAATGCCGATCTAAAATCTCTTTCGGATAAATTTTTTGCTATACCTATTTTATCGATACGGCTTTTTATTGAAACTAAGATAGAATCGCGTACTGCCGAACTAAAATTTTTAGTGAGTACCGGATCTAACTCCAATGTAAATATGTCTGGCTCGGCATTTATGTCCACGTCAGCGATATGATAAGGATCTCCGGTGGATTTATCCCGTTTTAGTCTAGCCTGTACTTCTTCGTATTCAGCTTGCGCTCTATTCCTAATGGATTCTGGAAGACTATTTATATCATCTTGCGTGATGATTTGATCTTCTTTAAATCCATAGACTTCGGCCATACTCACGTCAGAAATCGTCAAAATGGCAATAAACGATATAGTTATTCTTATCATGCTTTAGCCCTCATTAATGGTTAAAATCTTTCAATTCAGTATATTGAAAGCCGTCTTTCGCCGTTTTAAAGTAAGCCTCGGAATAAAGTGGAGTGTTGTGAAGTAAATTACAAGACTTTTCGGAAACTATACTATGCCCGAAATCCTTGCATAGAACACTATCAAATCGATCTCCATTGGTACAAGTTTCCTCAAGCGCAGGAAATAGCAGCGGATCGACTATAAGGCCCGCAACTAACTTATCTAAATATTGAGGGCGTTTATTAATTGAATTGGCGTTAATAATCAATAGATTATTCTTTTTCGGCGGGTCAATATAAGTAGCAAAGTCAATAAACTGACCATCGTAGTACTCGAAAATCTGGGAATCTACATTTCTACCAAAATAAGGATCATTGACAAAAAATACATGCAAAGCATCATTTACTTCATCATCTGTTTTTTCCATAAATTTTCCAGCATGTTGTCTTAACATAAAAGAGTAACCTTCGCCATTATTTGTTTGATATCCTACTATGTTGTTCTCAGTAATTTTAAATTGGAAAAAAAATCCAGCTTCACCTAACGCCAACTCACAAGAGGAATTAGGGATTGAGTCATCCCAGGTGCCGGATGGATCAGCGAGAAAGGGTTTAGTACAAGTCCCTGGTAGTTGTACAGTGACAGAACCACCAAATATAAACTGAGGTGCACCTCCGCCGTGTTCTGCCACGCAGTTTGAAAAAATGTCATCGACATTACCATACCTGCCCAGTGGATCATTCTTTTGTCGTAAATACTCGAAAATCTTCATCCCAACCATTTCCCGCATTGTCTCTACCGATACATTGGTAGCATTCCCTGCTTGGTCATAAGTATTATAAAAATATATCTTATGTACTCTAGATAAGAGTTTATAATCAGCAGTAACGCCCTTCGCAAGCCTAAATATACAGTTGTCACTAAAAGGGTCGCAATAGGTAAAACCTAATTTTCGATGTTGAGGCCCGGCCTTCATTGGCCATTGCTCTGTAAATAATGTACCTTTTAGTCCAAAAGTTGGATCGACATCATTCACTGGATTGAGATCAGCCCCCGTTAAGAAAAACTCCGGTTTATCAACATCGTAAGCACTTAGACTTAACATTGAAAACAATGTACCAAAAGTTTGTTTAAAATTATAAGTGAAAACAAAGTTATCACTCCATTGCGCTTCTCGAGGAAAACTAATTCTTGTTATTTCAATATCGCCATTTTCATCGAGGACGTGTACACCAATTTTTCTTTTTATAACATTACCATCCTTCTTGGTAACTTGCAGCTCATATTCAGTACTATCAGGGGGAGTAAACGTTTTACTACCTGTTTTACCTACAACTGACCTAAACCCTGTATTTAACGTGACCATTTCATACTTAGTGGCTTCCTCAACACCCGATGCATCCCAGGTCAATGTGACCGATTCATTCTTGCCTTTTTTCAATGCGTGAAAAGGGCTTTTTTTAAGGTCTATTAATAAAGCCTCATTATTGCATGCTATACAGGTGATCAATGTAAGCGCGCAACGAATCACCCACTAGTCAACGGAATCTGCAGCGCTTAATGTTCTCAATTTATTCTTAATGGAGAACGCTATGCCCGATGCAAAACC
>JANQKJ010000140.1 GCA_028281205.1 Gammaproteobacteria bacterium | reverse complement strand
TATTGGACCTTGGATGCTCCTGGCTACACAGCTGAGGGTGAAGTTGTCTTGTGAATCGCCGCCACCATTATAAAAGAAGTAGCCAATATTGTGCGCTTTAAAAACTTCAATCAGGCGCTCATACTGAGCGCGATTTTCTTCAATACTTTTTAATTTATAGCGACATGAACCAAATGCACCCGAGGGTGTATGGCGAAGTGCTGCAATAGCACGCGCAGACTCTTTAGACGTATCTATTAGATCTTCAGTTAATGCACCTATAATGCCATTGCGGCCAGCGTAGACCTTACCAATCTTATCTTTGTGTTTACGCGCTGTCTGTATGACTCCACATGCAGTTGCATTAATGACTGACGTGACCCCGCCAGACTGGGCGTAAAAAGCGTTCTTTTTGCTCATGTGTTGATTGCCTTGTGTATCTTTGAAGTTAAATGAGTAGCGAATTTATTTTGTGCCATATTGTGCTATGTGTAAGGTGTTCTGGCGAGTGTTTTTGTAATGGTTAAAATATGGCTCTGCTAACGATATTAATTAATCTAGAGATTGAACACATTGATGCCATAGTAAATCTATTTAATACGGTAGGTTACAGCATCAGGGTGTGTCAAAATGGTACTTTATAAAAATAATTCGACAGGAGTATATACCAATGCGAGCAATCTTATTAGGTGGGCCGGGAGCAGGGAAAGGGACTCAAGCAACCTATATTACGGAGCGATATAGTATCCCTCAAATTTCAACGGGTGATATGTTACGCGCTGCAGTTAAGGCTGGAACACCTTTAGGTGTCGAAGCAAAAAAAGTCATGGATGCTGGTCAGCTAGTGTCTGACGAAATTATTCTTGGTTTGGTCAAGGAGAGAATTCAACAAGATGATTGCGCTAATGGTTTTTTATTCGATGGTTTCCCGCGCACATTGGCTCAGGCCGATGCGCTAAAGACGCAAGGGGTTGATATTGATTTTGTAGTTGAGATTGATGTCGATGATGAAGAAATTATCAAGCGTATGAGTGGACGTCGTGCTCATCTGGCTTCGGGTCGAACATATCATGTGATTTACAATCCACCTAAAGTTGAAGGTAAGGACGATGTCACAGGTGAAGATTTAGTACAGCGAGATGATGATAAAGAAGATACAGTACGTGAACGTTTACGTATTTATCATGAGCAAACTGAACCATTGATTAAGTACTACTCTGAATGGGCAAGCAGCGGTGATGATAAAGCGCCTAAATATGTCAAAGTGGATGGTATTGGGAAGGTGGATGAGATTAGGGATTCTATTTTCTCTGCTCTTGGCTAAATGGTTTGCCTGCTGCAAACGCCAATAATGTTGTTAAAAATCTTTGAAAAGATTTTTGCCTAATTCTTGGCGTTTTCGCAAGCCAAACATCAATTAGTTTGGAAACGATCTAGACAAAGTGGATGTTTTCTTTTTTATTCTTATTATTGCAGGTCTAGTTTGGTTCTGGATGGACGGTTTGCGTTCGCGCGAATTCGCTACTAAGCGTTGCCATGCATTTTGTACCGAAAACCATGTACAGTTATTAGATCAATCTATCCATGTAAATAAAGTTTTCCCAGCAAGAAAAAATGGCCGATTAAGATTACGGCGTTTTTATGTATTTGAGTTTAGCATTAACGGAGCTGACCGTTATAACGGCGTTGCAGTAGAGTATAATAACTCTATTGAGTATTTATCTTTGTTACACCCAGAAGGTGAAATTATTCAGGGGACTATGCACTAGTATTCTGTTATTGCTCGCAGCGAAAATCTTTGACCGACCATTGTTGGTTTTTGAATTGCAGCAAAACACATGAAGCGCCACCGAAAGTTCTTGTATAGCCAGCTGCGCCTGGATTGATTACCCAGGGTTGATGCTCCCGGTCGCATACAAAGCGATGACTATGTCCGTAAATAATTATATCGGCACGAGGAAAATGTTGACGTAGCTTGTCATGGCGCTTGCGCACTGGTTCATACTGATGGCCGTGAATCAAACCTATAAGCTGATTTTGAAATTGTAACTCTAGATGTTCTGGAATATGGGCAAGTGTTGGTAAATCAGCATTTGCCCATTTGGTCTCAGTATCATTGTTGCCGCGTACAGAAAAAACATGGGGTGCAAATTGTTCCAAATTACGTAGCACATTTGCTTCACCGATGTCGCCAGCATGTAGAATAGCATCGCAGTTTTTAAATGCATCGGTAACAATTTTATTTAATTGGTTATGTGTATCTGAAAGTACGCCAATATTTATTTCAGTTTTATTGACCAGGCTATCTAAGTCTATTTTCTTATGCATTGATTGCTATGTAAGGATCAAAGAATTGTTTTTATATATTTTAAATACTTAGTCTACTAATACTGTATCTTCATGAGAATATGCCGGGCTGCATACGCACAGTATTACTAAATCGGTATCACCTGTGTTTTCGATTTGGTGGATTGTGTTAGTGGGGATGCAGATGGTGTCACCAACAGATACTGAAAAATATTTTTCTCCCAACCTCATTTTTCCTCTACCCTGGGTTATATGGTATATCTCCTCGGAAGATTTATGTAAGTGGCGCAGTGTTGTTATTCCGATAGGCACGGTGGCTTCTGCTATGCTTTGATTAAGATTGCCATGATGTTTGGGATGCATCAGCTCTCTTATAGTTGAGCCATCTTTGGTGGTGTAATCTGAAATCTGGTTATAGTGTGTAAGCATAAAGGTAATTATAACTTACCTAGCCAGCCAATTTCCTGAGCAGTTTTTTTACCTATGACAACACTTTTGAAGCTACGAGGCATTTCTGCCTGGGTTGCACTGATTGCACGCCGCCCGGCCATGATTTCAGTCTTTCTTTGTGGAAATAGAGGTGATTGATTTGGGTTTCCTAAACCATCAGGTGGGATGGGGTTGCCCAATGGATCATATTTGTCACTTGCGCCAACTGTATGCAGAAACTCATGGGCAATGACAATATTGTTTTGCCGGGCCTGCGATTTTACGCCATAGGCATTGACTATCCCGACTAAACCTTTTTGTAAACCAACAGAATGTTTCAACTGGCCCATCTGCGAAGGGTCGTGGTAGAGAACAAACATGCGCACTAAATATTTATCATTTGGTTCGTCGGGTGCGTTTTGCCACATCCACCAGCGTAGTTTTAGGCTCCATAATACAGCTTCAAATGGGCCGCTACCTGGTTTGGGAGGTTCTGGGGGGATAACTCTAAGTGTTTGGCCTAGTCTTGTTTGAGTGGGTATGCTTGCCACGATGTCGTACTTCTTACTTTCGCGTTTGATAAATGTATCAATTGCGGCAAAGTTTTTATCGTTCAGGGAGTCAATATAGTGTTGAGCAATTGGGCTATTGGTTGGATTGATAGGATAAATTACCATATCTAAAGTTTTGTACCATCCTTGTGTCACCAACTTTTGGTCTTTAACGTAAATCGCTACTGTGGCTAGCAGTAATAATAAGATCAGGACTCGTAAGTTTTTGAATGAAAAAATGCGCATAATGAGCTAAAAAATATTATCCAATGTATGTACTGTCGAATAATTTTTGCCTGGATGGCTTAACTTTCATACTAAAGTGCGTATCTAAAGGAAGCATGTGTTAATGGAGCACAAAGTCACAATAATTAATCCGCCACAGTCATTTGTAGTGCAGGAAAATGAAACAATTCTGGAGGCGGCTATTCGTGCAGGTGTTTCGTTGAATTATGGATGCAGTAGTGGCACCTGCGGTTTATGTAAAGTACAAGTGTCGAGTGGAAATGTTAAAGAAGTGAAAGCGCGTGAGTATGTGATTCCGGAAGCTGAAAAATTACAACACTACATACTCGCATGTATTTGTGCGCCACAACAGGACTTAGTCATTGACGCTGCAGTTGCGGTTACCTCTGCCGATATCCCTGAACAGGCACTTAGTGTTAAAGTGCGTAAGGTAGAACGTTTATCTTCACAAGTATTAAAATTATTGGTGCAAACACCAAGAACTAAGCGCTTAAGGTTTTTGGCTGGTCAATACCTGCAAGTAAGCATCCCAAAATTTAGCCCAAGTTATTTTTCAATTGCTAGTTGTCCCTGTGAGGATCGCTTAATTGAGTTGCACTTGCGCGTGACACAAAATGATCCTGTTTCTTTACAGGTGGCAGATAAAGTACGTCTTGGAGATAGCATAGACTTGTGTGGGCCTTTTGGTGATTTTACTTATGACGAAAATGCTAATCGACCAGTAGTATTATTCGCATTTGATACTGGTTTTGCAGCGATTAAAAGCTTGCTGGAACATATCACCGCGCAGGAACAAGAATTACCAATTCATTTAATTTGGATGTCTTGTGGTGAAGATGGTTTGTATATGCATAACTTATGTCGTTCCTGGGAGGATGCGTTTGATGGATTTACTTATCATGGTGTAGCACTTAATCAATCGTTACAACAGCTAGCCGCTAATTCACAACAGAGTTGCGCTACAGTTGAGAATTATTTACTGGAAACTATGCACAACCTCACAGATCTTTCATGCCATGATATTTATGTGTGTGCGCCCGAGCCTGCGGTAGAAATTTTTAAAAAAGTTTGCTTGCAAAAAAATATGCTAGAGAGAAGATTTTTTAGTGAACCGGTGCGTGGTAATGAAGATATGTCATGTATAGTTTCATTGAATTAAACATTAGGAGATGTATGTGATTGGTGACGCATGTGTATTTGCTTTGCCGCAAATATCGAATGACTTTGCATGCGAGTATGGAGAGCTGGTTACGCGCCGGGCGGGTCCTGATATCGCATGTAAGTCTGCAGCTATGCAACAACAATGTGCTTGTGTCTATGAACGCTTGAAGCAAATTGGTTTAACTGAATTTGAGTTTGAGGATGATCTTACGCAAGTGCCTCATGGGGTATGGGCAAAAATCCAGTATGGCGGATTGTTGGGTTTAGATGCATTATGTAACAATTCAGATAAGCGTACGCTTGATAATATTGCAGATACAATTCAACTGGTTATGCAGCAGTATTCTGAACTCGGCATGTTACCTGTTGAACAAATCACTACGAGTATGAAGGCATATCGCACTCGCCGAAATAAGAAATAAATATTACTTTACATGCTATGATTAGCGTGCGAGCGGCGTTCGTAGTATTTATTTGTTACTATAAAAAGTCTATATAACAATTCAATGAGTCAGTTACATTTTTTACTAGGGCATTTATTTTATTATGAGCTACAACACAATCATTTCAGCACAACAACTTAATGAGATTATTAATAATGATAATGTGCGTGTTTTTGATTGTCGGTTTAGTCTTAAAGATCCGCAAGGAGGTTTGAAAAGTTACCAGGAAGGCCATTTACCCAATGCCCAGTTTGCAGATATGGACACGCAATTATCTTCTGCAATGACCGAAACTTCAGGTCGGCACCCTTTACCTGAAGCAGATGTGTTTATTAACCAACTTAAACAGTGGGGTATTAATAATGATACCCAGGTTGTCGCCTATGACGATATCTCGGGTGCATTCGCTGCACGCTTGTGGTGGATGATGCGCTGGGTAGGGCATGACGATGTCGCTGTACTTGATGGTGGCATGCAAAAATGGACTGATGCTGGTTATGGCGTTTCTCAAGACGAGGTTAACTTTGCGCAAGGTAACTTTAGTGGTACAGCTAACATGCAATGGCTGGTAGATATTGATACCGTCCAAAGCGAACTGGCTGCGGGTCAAATCACTTTAATTGATGCTCGCTCGGCAGATCGCTTTACTGCCAAAGACCAAACTACAGACCCAGTTCCTGGGCATGTTCCAGGCTCTACCAGTCTGCCATTTCCAGGCAACTTAACAAAAGATGGTTTGTTCGAGTCACCTAGTGTGATCAAACAACGTTTCACTAATACCATAAAAGATCAGCCGATAACTAATGTAGTTAATATGTGTGGCTCAGGTGTGACGGCCTGCCACAATTTGTTAGCTCAGGCAGTTGCTGGTCTCCCTCCGACAAAGATTTTTATCGGTTCATGGAGTCAGTGGATTCGTGATCCTGCACGGCCGGTTGCAACAGGTGAAGAATGAGTTCGTGTGGATTACCTATAAGAACCTATAGTTAATATGGTTTTAGCTTAGGAATATCAGCCTTTGGTAACTATT
>JANQKJ010000279.1 GCA_028281205.1 Gammaproteobacteria bacterium | reverse complement strand
AGTTACGCGCTATCTTGCGTGCATCAATAATTGGTCCAGTACGCATTATGTTCCCCATGATTACCAGTCATGAAGAGCTAATGACCGCTCTTACTATTTTGGATCAGGCCAAGCGCGAACTAAAAGAAGAAGATAAAGAATTTGATAACAACATCCCAGTCGGTGTCATGATTGAAGTTCCAGCTGCGGCATTAGTTGCAGGTCGTCTGGCAAAGCAACTCGACTTTTTGTCAATCGGCACAAATGATTTAATTCAATACACTCTAGCCATTGATCGTATCGATGAGTCAGTCAACTACTTGTATGACCCACTGCACCCGGCAGTATTAAGACTCATCAATCTAACACTTCAAGCTGGCAAACAGGCAAAAATCCCAGTTTCAATGTGTGGGGAAATGGCGGGTGACCCACGTTATACACGACTTCTACTAGGTATGGGCTTAAGAGACTTTAGCGCCCATCCTGCGACTGTGCTTGATGTGAAATCAATCATTAATTCCAGCTCAATAAAAAAACTTCAGCCACAGTGCAAGCGAATCCTAAGCGCTTCAACCCGCCCAGATAAAATTCATGCCATGGTCGAACAACTCAACAACTAGTCTAGACTAAGTGATTTGAATATATTGTTTTGCCATTATGTCAAACAACATATTTTTACTGCGCGCATAATTTATCCACTTTAGTTTTATTTCTACCCATAAATCCTTTTTTGCATTCGCCTAATGAACGGGTACACTTGCTTTCTAATTTTGCAGTCCATGCATTTAAGGATATTCCATGCCAGAAAACGCTACACGCGATAATCTTCAGGTCATCACTGAAGCCCTAGACTCGGGTGAGATGCAGCGTGCAGCTCGTATCCTAAATGCATTTCATCCATCAGAAATAGCTCACTTATTAGAATCCCTACCCCAGTCACAACGCATGTTCATCTGGAATATGTTGGATCATGATGACGATGGTGAAATTCTCTTACATGTTGGAGATGAAGTACGCAGCGGCCTCATTGAGGTCATGAATAAAGAGCAGCTCATTTCTGCTACTGAAGGCTTAGACCTTGACGATCTGGCTGACTTGCTAGCTGACTTGCCAAGTGCTGTTACCGAAACAGCATTAAATAATTTAGATAGCAGTGACCGTCAACGCTTGCAGTCAGTATTATCATTTGATGAAGACAGTGCCGGTGGTTTAATGAATACGGACACTGTGACAGTACGCAGAGATAATACTCTGGATGTAGTGCAAAGATATTTACGTATGCGTCAGCAGTTACCCCAGCATACTGATCGTTTGTTTGTTGTTGACCGTTATGAAAACTATTTAGGGACACTGGCACTTACTGATGTGTTAACTAATGATCCAGCCACACTGGTGGGTGACATCATGGAAGAAACTGTTGAACCTATTTTAGTAACCACCGAAGACAATGAAGTTGCCAAAACCTTCGAACATTTAGATTTAATCTCTGCACCCGTGATAGATGAAAACAACAAACTACTTGGCCGTATTACTATCGATGATGTTGTCGATGTGATTCGTGATGAAGCCGAGCATTCCGTTATGAGTATGGCGGGATTGAATGAAGAAGAGGACTTGTTTGCACCGATTACTAAGTCGACCCGCAGACGCGCGCTATGGCTAGGCGTGAATATGCTCACCGCCTTTCTGGCTGCCTGGGTAATCAGTTTATTCCAAGATACATTAGAAAGAATTATTGTGTTAGCAGTACTCATTCCAGTAGTTGCTAGTATGGGGGGAATTGCCGGCAGTCAAACTCTAACCCTTGTTATCCGCGGCTTAGCACTCAAGCAAATCGGTAAAAGTAATTCTAAAATATTATTACTAAGAGAGCTTGGTGTCGGTATGCTTAATGGCCTATTGTGGTCATTGATTGTGGCGATCATTGCAGTTTTATGGTTTAACGATTTACAGCTTGGTTGGATTATTGCCCTAGCTATGATGGTGAACCTGATTTGTGCAGGCTTAGCAGGTGTATTAATCCCCATTGCATTAAGAAAATACGGCATCGATCCTGCTCTCGCGGGAGGCGTAGTTTTAACCACAATCACTGATGTTGTAGGTATCTTTGCTTTTCTTGGCTTAGCAACTTTGCTGCTACTTTAAATCTTAGACAAATAGATGGTGACTCATTCAATGCAAATATTATTCAACGCCTTAAAAATATTGATAGTTATTTTTTGTTTATTAATCACCAAAACAAGTTTTGCAAAATACCCTCCTGCAATTGACTTTGAAACTATTATGAATGGCTTCTTTGCTGATGAATCTGGCTTAATTAACTTTGGCGACTATCGCTTAGCATTTGCTCCCGAGCCACCATTTAATGGCATGGTTGCGGTACTTGATGCCGAGGGCAGCATTGTTTCCCAACATAAATTTTTTGCAGACT
>JANQKJ010000251.1 GCA_028281205.1 Gammaproteobacteria bacterium | reverse complement strand
GAAATTAAAATAATAGCTATTAAATACTGCCAGCCTAACCATGCTCCAAGTAGTGCAAGTAGTTTGAAATCACCATAGCCCATGCCCTCCTTGCCAGTAATTAGCTTAAATGTTTGAAACACCAGCCAAAGTGATAAATAACCAAAAATTGCACCTAATATGCTGTCCTCAAGCGAGCAAAATAAATTGAAATAATTGGCAGTGATGCCGAGCCAAAGTAAAGGTAAAGTAATATTGTCCGGTAACAGAGTTGTTTTAAAATCTATTGCTGCAAGTGCAATCAAACCCCAGGCCAATATCATTGCCATTAGAGCTTGTGAGGCAAATCCAAATTTAAAAGCAATATAGGCAGTTAAAACAGCTGTAAATAACTCGATTAATGGATATTGAACTGAAATTCTTGCACCGCAATGTTTGCACTTACCTTTTTGTATCAAATAGCTAATCAGTGGGATATTTTCAAAGGTATTAATTTGATGTTTGCAAAATGGGCAATGAGAGCGTGGTGTGACTAAATTAAATTTATCTTCATTAAGATTACATTCAATATCAAGAAGTTGCTGGCATTCAGACTTCCATCCTCGCTCTAACATTATAGGAAGTCGTAAAATAACTACGTTGAGGAAACTGCCTATCAGCAAGCCTAGTACTAATGAGCAAGCAATTAGAAAAGCTAGGTTGCTTGCTAGTAAATCTATTATGTGCACTTTGAAAGTAGGAGTTAAACAACAGCACCCATTTTGAATATAGGTAAGTACATAGCGATGACAAGACCGCCCACTAATACACCAAGTACAGCCATAATTAATGGTTCTAACAAACTACTTAGTCCGTCAACGAGGTTATCAACTTCTTCTTCATAAAAGTCCGCAACTTTACTTAGCATTTCATCCAATGAGCCCGATTCTTCACCGATAGCTACCATTTGCACCATCATATTTGGAAAAATACCAGTTTGCTTCATGCTTTGTTGGAGTTGTGTTCCAGTTGCTACATCATCCTTCATTTTCATGGTTGCTTCATAATATAGTGCGTTACCAGTGGCTCCGGCAACCGAATCCATAGCTTCGACTAAGGGTACTCCAGCAGCAAACATCGTTGACATTGTTCTCGCAAATCGAGCGATGGCAGACTTTTCAAGAATGCCTCCAATAATTGGGACTTTTAAAGATATAATATCAAGACTTCGACGTAATTTTGGTGATCTTTGTTTGGCTTGTATAAAAGCAAATATGGATAGTCCTATGCCAAAAAATATTACATACCAGTATTCCTGGAAAAAATTAGAAAGGCCGATGACCATCTGGGTAAATGCAGGAAGATCTGCTCCAAAACCTTTAAAAATACTTTCAAACTGGGGAACTACAAATATCAACAAAATTGCCATCACAATGAATGCTACGATAAGTACTGCTGTAGGATAAAAAAGTGCTTTTTTTACTTTTCCCTTTAATTCTTCCGTTTTCTCTTTATAAGTGGCAATTTTGTCTAAAAGAGCCTCGAGAGCACCTGACTGTTCACCAGCTCCAACTAAGTTACAGAATAAAGGGTCAAAATATTTTGGATGTTTCTCTAGGGCATCAGCCAAGCTGGTACCTCCCTCTACATCTGATTTGACATTAAGGACAAGATCTTGCATAGCGGGCTTATCATGACCGCGTCCAATGATTTCAAAGGATTGTACAAGCGGTACACCGGCTGTCATCATTGTGGCTAATTGCCTTGCGAATATTGCGATATCTTTGGGTATAATTTTTTTTCCACTGCTACCAAATAAGGCTTTAGGTTTTTTCTTTACCTTTGTTGGGTTGATGCCTTGTCGGCGTAAATCTGCCTTTAAGAGAATTTCACTGGCAGCTTGTGACTCTCCTTTTACTTTAGATCCTTTGCGGTCTAAACCTTCCCATAAAAATGTAATCGGATTACTTGTTGCAGTTGCCATAGATTAATCCTTGGTTACTCGATTGACTTCTTCAAGGCTTATGACCCCGTCTTTAACTTTCTTTAAGCCTGATATACGTAAATCAGCCACACCTTCGCTCATTGCTTGGTCAGCTAATTGCAATGCATTGCCACCTTCCATGATTATCCTACCCATTTCCTCGGAGACGGGCATTACTTGGTAGATACCAACTCGCCCTTTATACCCACTTGAGCATTGGTCACAACCAGCAGCCTTATAAATGGTTAAATTTTTCAGATCTGCCTTTTTGAAACCCTCTTCGATGAGAGCTTCTTCAGGGATATCATCAACTACTTTGCAATGATCACATAATTTTCTAGCAAGCCTTTGGGCGATGATTAGTGATACAGCTGAGGCAATATTGTAAGGTGGAACACCCATATTGGCTAAGCGTGTCAATGTTTGAGGTGCATCATTAGTGTGAAGTGTTGATAGAACTAAGTGGCCAGTTTGAGCCGCTTTAATAGCAATTTCAGCGGTCTCTAAATCACGAATCTCACCTACCATGATGACATCAGGATCTTGACGCAGGAAAGCACGTAAAGCAGATGCAAAGGTTAAACCTACTTTTGGCCTGACATTTACCTGATTAATTCCCGGCATATTAATTTCAGCTGGATCTTCTGCGGTGGAAATGTTTCTGTCTGGGGTATTAAGTATATTTAAGCCTGTGTATAAAGACACAGTTTTACCTGATCCAGTAGGGCCAGTTACTAGAATCATTCCATAAGGTTTTGCTAGTGCGTCTAGGTATAGCTGTTTTTGGTCGTCCTCATAGCCCAAGATATCAATACCTAGCATAGCACTGCTTGGGTCTAAGATACGTAATACAATTTTTTCACCAAATAGAGTTGGGCAAGTATTAACACGAAAATCAATAGCCCTTTTCTTGGAGAGTTGCATTTTAATACGTCCGTCTTGAGGGATTCGCCGTTCTGAAATGTCTAATCTAGACATGACTTTCAGTCGAGCACTGATACGAGGACCTAATGTTATTGGTGGGCTAGCAATTTCCTGTAAGATTCCATCGATTCTGAAACGAACTCGAAAAGTACGTTCGTAGGGCTCAAAATGAATATCTGATGCCTTTTTATTGATCGCATCAAGCAGTACTTTGTGTACAAAACGTACGATAGGAGTGTCATCAACATCTGATTCACCAACGTCTTCGCCGACAGCTTCATCTTCAGCAGAAAACTCTAGATTATCAAGGTCATCGTCTAATAAACCATCCATTGACATGGATGTATCACCCATTTCAAGCGCTTTATCCAGCATTTGGCCTAATTTATCTTCTTCAACTAGTACTGGTTCAGTTGAGATGCCTGTATTGAATTTAAATTCGTCTAAAGCCACTAAATTCATCGGATCAGATATAGCGACGAATAGCCTATTACCACGTTTTTGAATGGGAAGTGCGTGATGTTGGCGAATCAGCTTTTCAGGTACAAGTGAAATTGGTATTGAGTCCAAATCAAGGGAGCCCAGATCTAACAGAGGTATGCCAAACTCCATAGATGCACAGTTTGCTAGCGCGCTTGCTTGAACTAAGTCATTTTTAACTAAATAGCTAGCAAGCGAGATCTGATCTTCACGCGCTTTTTGCTGTGCGGCTGATGCGTCTTCTTCAGAAATTAAGCCATCATTAATTAAACGAAGAGCTAATCCGCCAATTCTTACTGATGATGCTGGTGTTGCCAATCTAATACCCTGGGAATTCAAAAAATAGATTTATTACTCAGTATGTTATAATAACAGTACAGTCAAAAAAATGTGTATAAATGCACGATAGAGTCACATATTTTTCAGTTTAACGTAGTCGATAGTTACTCTCATATCAACTATCCTAAAAGTAGGTAATTTAGGCTGGAAGCTCAGATTTATACTATTTGCCCAGCTCAAATTTGGATGACTTGGATATTTGTTGGTTACCTCCACAACGCTTTTAATTGTTTATTTAAAAATATTTGAGTATTTTGTCATTTTCCGTCATATAAACCTTGAAAGTATTAATCTTAACGACTTCATTTCCAAGTATACAAAATCCATCTAGCGGGATTTTTATAAAAAAATTTCTTAACTATTTGCCAACTAAATATTCATCTGTGGTGGTAACGCCAGATGGAAAAAACGAAAAATTCATGCCATTGGATCGCAAGTTTGAAGTTTCAGTATTTAGGTATGCACCAAAAAGACTACAAATACTTACGCATGAACCTGGAGGATTGCCTGTTGCTATAAAAAGAAATAAATTTTTATTTTTAATGTTACCGATACTCTTGATTTCAATGGCAGTGGCATGCATAAAAAACTCCAAGGATGCAGATATTATTCATTCCAATTGGTCTTTAGTTGGAGTAGTCGGCGGGCTGATCAGTAGATTTAGATCGACTCCATGTCTTGTCACTCTTAGAGGTGCAGATGTTAACAGATCAAAAACATCTTTTATATCCAAGTTGATACTGCATCTTTGTGTGATTTTAAACGATAAGGTAGTTACAGTTAGCGAAGCTATAGAGCATTACCTCGTAAGTTGTTTTCCAGATTATTCACACAAATTTATATTTATACCAAATGGGGTCGATGATTGCTTATTGAAATATAAGGATAAAAATATAAATGTAAAAAGTGGAGCAATAAAAGTGGTTACAGTAGGTAGCCTCATATCTCGAAAGAATATCATTACTCAGTTACAGGCGCTTTCAATAATAAAGAATAAATATAATTTTGAATTAAATATTGTTGGTAAGGGAGAACTTGAGGCGGATTTGAAAGCAGCATCTATAAAATTAGGGCTTAGTGACAAAGTTAAATTCTTAGGAATGCGTACTCAAGAAGAAACTATAGAGATAATGAGATCTGCGGATGTATTTATTTTGTCCAGCTTTGCAGAAGGGAGGCCAAATGTTGTCCTAGAGGCTATGGCGATAGGTCTTCCGATTATTGCAAGTGACATAGAAGGCGTTACTGAGCTTATTAAGAATGGTTCAACTGGCCTGTTGTTCTCTCCATATGACTGCGACCAGCTTGTAACAGCTTTGGAAAAATTATTTACTGATACATCAAGATCTTACGATCTTGGAAAAGGTGCACAGAAGTTCATTGTTGATAATAAACTAACATGGACAAAAACAGCTGAAGCATATGGGCAGTGCTATACGTCACTAAAAAATATAAGGATTAGCTAAGTGTGTGGGATATTGTTTGTATTTGACCAGAGTAAGGATTTTGATTTTATGAGATCATGCTCTGTTAGAGCACTACAAAGCATAGCTCATAGAGGGCCTGATGAGAGTAATCTTATAGATCATGGTAATGCAATTTTAGGTCATCGAAGATTATCAATTATAGACTTGAAGAGTAGTCATCAACCAATGATGTCGCCTGATAACAGGTATTCAATTGTCTATAACGGTGAAATATATAACTATGAGTCACTTCGAGAATCAATGGCGGCTAAGTGGAGTTTTAACACTAGTGGTGATACGGAAGTATTGTTGGCAGGAATACTCATTGAGGGTGAAAGATTTTTATCTAAAGTGCAAGGCATGTGGGCTTTTTATATATGGGATAGTCATAAAAAGAAATTATTTGGTGCTAGGGACCGTTTAGGCAAAAAACCATTTTATTATTATCAAACTGATTCAAGTTTATATATTGCATCTGAGCTTGGTGCGATTAAGCAGGTATTAGCTAAAAATCTATTAAGTGAAGACTGTTCAAATACAGTTGACTATTTTAAATATGGTTTCTATATGCCTGGAACAACTGCTTACACAAACATTAAGGAGCTAAAGCCCGGTCATCTATTAAATTGGGAATATGATGTTGGAGGGTCTGAAACAAGATATTGGGAGATAAAGCTAAATCCCCAGAAGAAACAAAATAAACTTGATTATGTGAAGTTAGGCGAACTTTTAACTAATGCAGTTAAAGATCGCCTTGTTGCCGATGTAAAAGTTGGCACATTTTTATCTGGTGGTATTGATTCATCATTAATTACTGCATTGGCCGCACAAAATAAGCATGACGATTTGCAGACATTTACTATAAAGTTTAAAGACGATGGTTATGATGAAAGTGAGTATGCATTACGAGTAGCGAATAAATTATCAACAAAACACTATGAGAGGGTTGTTGATCGGTTTAATCCCGAGATTGCGTTTAATCTTTTAAATAACCATATTGGTCAGCCGTTTGGTGATTCTTCTATATTGCCTACTGCGCTTATATCTGAGTTGGCGGCGGCTCATGTAAAAGTTGTTTTATCAGGTGATGGTGCTGATGAGTTATTTAGTGGCTACCAAAGATATACTGCTCGATCTATTTTAAGATGGTACAGCAGAATACCGAAACCATTGAGAGATATTGCAATTAAATCGATTATTAAGTTGCCGGAATTGCAAGTACATCACAGTAAGAGCGTTTTAAAGAAATTTCAATTATTTTTGAGAAATTATTCAGACGCAGAAATGAATGAGCCTTATATTGCACCAAGGATGTTTTCAGACAGAGAACTAAAGAAGTTGTTACCAGAGTATAGTGATGCTGGATATACGGATTATCCAATGGACACGTCTATTGATATTTCTAACTCAATTACCGATATGATGTATAAAGATACATTAATTTATTTGCCACAAGATATTTTATTAAAAGTAGATCGTGCGTCTATGTCCTGTGGTTTGGAGGCGCGTGCTCCATTCCTGGACTCTAGAGTTGTTGAGCATGCATTTTCTTCATCAATAGATAGTCATAGACGCATGTTCTCGGGCAAACAAATGCTGAAAAAGACATTTAAGGATCTGCTGCCAAGTGAAATATGGCAAAGAAGAAAACAAGGTTTTGCCGTCCCGGTTGCTAGCTGGTTTCGACATGAATTGGGAGACTTGATGCTTGATTTGCTCAATGGGACTCGATGTCAACTAAATAAAGATTATATCTTATTATTATTAGAGAACAACAAAAAAAAATTAAGTGATGAAGGATATAGACTATGGACGATATTGTCTTATCTAATCTGGAAAAATTCTAGATAATTATGAATGTGTTAACTTGTTACTATATGCATAAACCTGGCGGTTTGTGTAAAAGGCTATATCGAGGTATAGCATCATTACTTCAAGAAGGGCATCAGGTCCATTATATATCTGTAAGTCAATTTAAAATTGAGCATGAGAACTTAATTCATCATAGATTGTTTTATCCTTTTAAGAAAACAGATGGCCTTTTATTTTGGTTTTATTTCATTGTTTGCTCCCCGTTCATTTGTTTGTGGGTTACATATAAGTTTAAGATTAAACGTACATTTGCATTTGCACCACTATATGGATGTATTTTGCAACCATGTAGAATATTTATGAATACTTCTTTAATTGTTTTTTTGCGTGCGGACTCAATCAAAAATCACGAGTTCAAGAATAACCCTAAATTAGTTATAGCTGCTGAGAGGGCTTTAGAAGGAATAGGGATTTGGAAGTCTAAGTTAGTGTCAGTTTCAAAACACACGCTTAATAGTGTGACCTCTAGGCACAGTTATTTTGAGGCTAGTGAAGAGATAGTTTTATATAATGATATTGAATTTTTGTTCAGGGATAGAAAGCCTATTGATTTGAATCATATAAATTTGGCCTGTGTTGGGATACTTGAGCCTAGAAAGAATCATATATTTGTTATTAAAGCTCTCAAACAAGCTAAACTAAATAATATATTTTTCAATATCTTTGGTGATGGTTCGAGTGCTTCTGAAATTATGGATTATGTCGAATCGGAAGCAATGCAAAAGCAAATTATCATTCATGGTTGGGTAGATATGAAAAGTTATTGGGATTCAATTGATGTCTTGATCCTCCCTTCGCTACATGAGGGGGTGTCTAATTCTCTACTTGAGGCTGCTTCATTTGGTGTGCCCGTTCTAGCTAGTGATATACCTGAGCATAGAGAAATACTGCCACCTAACAATTTATTTTCAATTATATGTATAGACAATCTTGTAGAAGTGCTAAATGACTTATCTAGTAAGCCTGAAAAAGTGCTTCAGAAACTAATTAGTGATCAGCAAGGGAAACTTAGTATGCTTAGATTTGATTGGGATGAGGCATTTGTAAATATGATTATAGATTGAGTATCAATAACAGTTATTATTAACAGAGACTTAGTTGAAAGCTAAAAATATATTTCGTTTGATTAAAGCTTCATTATATGCGCTGTTGCTCATAGTTTTTATATATTATATTTACAAGCATCAAGAAGCTATTATAAGTACGTTACATAAGCATTATGACGTACTTTTAACATTGACGTTGCTTTCAATGGTTGCAATTCTGTTACAAGCAATAAACTATCTGGACCTGCTTGGCAGGTTGCAAGAAATAAGAATACTTGGTGTATATAGAATGTGGGCATATGCTAATTTGGTTAATTATGTTGCACCATTTCAACCTGGTCTGATAGTGAGAGCCGTATACTTTAAAAACTTAGGTATTAATTATTCTCAAACAGGTCAGTGTTCACTAAGGCAGTGTTATATTAGTTTTATTGTGGGTTTATTTATATTGGCAATTGTCATTCCAAATAACACAAATTTACTACTTTATATAAAGTTGTTAGTGATTATAGGTTTTCTTTTAGGCGTCATAACATTTTTTATTAAAAAGTCACTACTAGTAAAGTTAATATGTTGGTCTAGTATATCGCAATTTATTTCGGGCCTTTTTGAGAAGCCTACATTTAAGCAAGTAACTATGATTACTTTACAATATTTGATTATTGGTTTTGCTTATTATTTCGTGTTTACAGAGCTTGGTCTAGATTTGACAATTACATACTCTCTACTGTTATCTTCAGCAACCGTGCTCACAACTTTATTTTCTATATTCCCTAATGGCATTGGAATTCAGGAGGCATTCGTAGGGGGTATGGCATACTATTTAAGTGATGAGGTTATAAAATATTTAGCAATCCCCTTGATGTTGAGAATTTCGCATATAATGTCGTGTGTTTTTATACTTACATTAACCAGCATTTTTGGCTTTACCATAGATCTGAGAGATAAATTATAAGTATTTTGGTAATAATATAGTTTGGTGAAGTTATGAATCTTTGATTGCTTTAATAAATGTTCCCAAAAATAGTGTGTCAGACTCTTTGCTTCTTAAATTAAAAGATGCAAGTAAATTGTTGATAAAACAAAGAAGAAAAATAAAAGGAAGAAGTATATAACTGGCCATGATGCTAACAGAGTATACCTTTTTAAAAAGCTGTAGGTAATGCATGTTGCGCAAATATAATAATGTCGCCCAGTGTGAAGGATAATTCTTAGAAGATAAGGGTGAGAAATTATTCTTTTCTAGCAAATTTGTTAATCCGTTTGGTGTGTAACGCCTAAAATCAAATGGCATATCATGCAGAGGATACGCAAAAGGTACTGACGCATAAATTATTCCAGAGGGTTTCAGAACTCTATATATTTCTGTAATAGCTTGGTGTTGGTTCTTTAGGTGTTCTAATACTTCAAATATAAAAACTATGTCTATTGATTCAGATTTTATTGGAAGAGCTGATGCATCTGAAAATACATCAGGTTTATTTATATATCTTTGGTTTGTATTAGGGTAATCAATTTTAACGAGGGAATTATTATGTGAGATAAATCTTTCTATTTCGCAGTCTCCGCTTCCAATATCTAGGATTAGAGATCTATTTATTTCAGATAGTGATTTTAAACGTTTAAGATGTTGGCTATTTGATATCCATTGAGGATGTATCAATGAATATTTCAGTTTATTTGAGAGGGTGGTCAGAAATGAAAACACTAATACTTATCCTTATATGATTATTTACTGCTTAATAATTATTCCTTGAGCTGTTGGCAAATGGATAATATGCTCGATTTTATCTTTCATATAATCATTAGCTGCTTTAAATGCTCCTGGACAGGTTGTAGCCCCATAGTCATCCATGATTATGACCCCGCCCTTGTTTAATCTGGGATAAAAGAAATCTAAGCTATCTATAGTTGGTTGATATAAGTCAACATCTATATGTACTAATCGGAATGTATTAAGCTCTACGTCAATAAATCTACTTGGTATCCAGCCTTTATGTAGTACGATATTTTTAAATCTTGATAAATTATCTCTTAGCTTTGTGGTGCTGCTTGATAGATCCCCGGCTTTCCAATAATTAGAGCTAGTTTTATTAACATTGTCATATGCATCTGGTTGTGACAACCCTTCGAAGGAATCAAAAATATGAAAACAAATATCAGGTGCTTCAGACGCTATAAAGAACGCAGAAGCCCCCTCAAAACAGCCACATTCTGCTAAGTCACCCTCTATAGTAGCAACATATTTGGTGAATTCTTTAAGTACATACTTGCGGTCTTGTGAATATGGGTTTCTTGGAGATAATTTTTTGTATGCAGATAAAAATTGTTTGTCTTCTCGCCATAGTTTGTAATCATCACTAAGTGGAAAATCACCAAATAGCGAAGCAGCAATTCGAGCACATTCTTGTCTTACTCTTCTTCGTTTATATGGATTACTAGAAATTATCCAATGAGCGGCCTTAAATAATCGTGATAAACTATACATTAGGTTTGTCTCATATCTTGGCTCTTATTCTGAGTTTTGATGTTTCAATTATTGTGACGTCTCTTGGTCTATTGAGTATAAGTGGGCTGTTATTTATCTTGCAAACGTAGATAATATGAATATTGTGATTCAAATAGTATAATAATACGCCGATATTGGCATAGTGATCAGTAAAAATATATCTATATCTAGTCAATAAGATCTAAAAAAGTGCTGTAATATGTAGTAGAGGTGAAGCTAAATACTTTATAAGTCAATGTATAGTGTATTTATTTTTATGTTTATAACAAATGCCCCAATAACACGAATTCCAATTATTTCAATGCCCATGAAATTATAAAAACTCAGAACCGGTAAAATGTAACATCAAGAAAACATTAAACATGATAAGTATCTGTCGAGTTACATAACTGGTCCCTGGTGTAACAGATAATATGGACTGTTTAATGTAATTATGGAGATATTAGCATGAGTGTTAAAAACTCAATTGAAAATTCGCAGGGAGAACGGTTCCAGTTTGGTGCTAATTGGCAGTCATTCTTGAGTACCTTAAATGATGAGCGAATACTTGAAGCTGAACGATCTTTAAGTGATATGTTGAAAATTGATAATTTAGTAGGAAAACGTTTTTTAGATATTGGCTCTGGGAGTGGTCTATTTAGTCTTGCTGCAAAACGTTTAGGGGCAAGTGTTCACTCGTTCGACTATGACCTAAAATCTGTTAACTGTACAAAAGAGCTAAAGAAGCGCTATTTTGCAAATGATAACAGCTGGACAATTGAAAAGGGATCAGTGTTAGACAAGGAGTATCTAACTTCACTTGATAAATTTGATATCGTCTATTCATGGGGTGTGCTCCATCATACAGGTGATATGAAATCAGCATTGGAAAATGCATTACTTCCTCTATCTGATCAAGGTGTTCTTTTTATTGCAATCTATAATGACCAAGGAAACAGATCTAAGCTTTGGAGAATGGTCAAGAAAACATACAGTTCGAGTCGAGTGGGTAGAATGTTAATCAGCAGTATTTTTATTCCAATATTTGCTTTATACAGCATACTAGTAGGGATCATTATATATAAAAACCCTCTACACCAATTCTCAAGCTACAAAGCGCAGCGTGGGATGTCAATATATCACGACTGGATTGATTGGCTTGGGGGATATCCATTTGAGGTGGCGAAACCCGGGTATATCTTTAACTTTTACAAGAGCCATGGTCTTGTTTTAGATAATATGATAACAACAAATGGCTGGGGGTGTTGCCAATATGTATTTTTCAAACACTAACCCACATATTTTTTATAAGTTATACTTGCGATAAGAAAAATTTTCAAATTTACAGACAGTAAAACATCTAATTACATAATGTAATAGAGATATAAAGCTGTTGTATAGATAATTAAAGTTGTTAATAACTGTATTTGTATGTTGGTGTATTTTTTAATTCTTATTTTTATAAATTGCTAGAAAATATGTAAAGTATAAAATTAGATATACGAGTTAAATTACGCTGAAATATTTTTGGGGTTGTAAATTAATCATCCCGCCTTCGTTCGCTTGCAGAATAAGTTAGTACGGTTAGCTGCTCTGAAAACAAACCAAACATAAAAATTATTAAACTAGACATTAGCATGAATACTGTCATGTTCGTTAATCGTCCATAGGCTAAATATGTATATAAATAGTTGAATAACCCAAATGCCATGAACATTGTAGAAACAGGAATAAATACTTTTAGTGGAGAGTATAAAGAAGTAATCTTCATAATGATGATTAAGAATCTGATACCATCTTTAAATGGATTTATGTGACTATCGCCTATTCTCTTCTTTGCTTCGATATTAACATATGCTATAGGGTGCCCTGCTCTGAAAAATGCCATAGTTGAAGTTGTGGGGTATGAGAATCCATTTGGTAGCATATATAAATATCTAATAAATGTTGTTCTCTTTACTATTCGAAATCCTGAGGTAAGATCTAAAATTTCGTGTCCAGTAACCCAAGAAGCAAGCTTGTTGTATATATTGTTTGCTATCATTCGTAAAAATGATGCATGACTTTTCTTATGCCTGGCTCCGACGACCATATCGTGACCTAATTTAATTTTTTGCAATAGAAGTTTTATATCACTTGGCTTATGCTGGCCATCCGCATCCATAAAAACTATAAACTCACTTTCTGCAGCTCTCGCGCCAGATTTGATAGCAGCGCCATTTCCTAGACTGTATGGATGGCTAATCACCTTGCAGTTGTATTGAAGAGCAACTTGAGCTGTTTTGTCTGTTGAGCCATCGTCAACTACGATGATTTCGAAATCATGCAATTTTCTTATATTTTCAAGGAGGTCTGGCAAGCTTTGCTCTTCATTTTTTGCGGGAATAACAATAGTGAATGTATCTTGCATTATTGATTTTCGAACGTTCTTAAAAATTTAAATGATAACATAGATTTATTGTAGCAATTGAAGATTGTTTATTTCTTTTTTGTAGAGCTATTAATTTTATTTTTAAGCGTATCAAGCTCATAAGTAAACTTGCCTTGATTATCTGAAATGTATGCATTTTCAAGTATTATTAGAGCATCTTCTGGGCGCTCTAATAATAGTAATAAATTTACATAATCAGCATAATATTGTGTCCTGTGAGGGGAGATAGCTATGGATGATTTCATTAAATTTTCTGCTTCACTCCTGCTACCTTGGCGTTCTAATAAAAAATGAGCTTTAGCAGACAGAGTAGCAGCATGTGTAGCTGGAAATTTTTCTAGTCTATTATTCGATAGTGCAGAGTCAAATAAAAATTCAGATGCATCAATAGGTAGTATACATTTATTGTCTATACAAGCTGTAAGTTGTTTTAATAGGTTTGCGTGATCTAGTCTTGGTGGAGAATGCTCTAGTTTCTCCGCTATAAAATTAATCCATTCTGGTGAGGCTGGCTTTTGTAGCTTAAAGCTAAGTTGTATAAGCGCAGCTTCGGGCTGAATATGTCTAGAGTCTAGTTTTGATGCAGCAAGTAAATATTTAATGGCTTTATCCTCATATTCAGGATTATCATTTATTGCTAATTTATAATAAACCATTCCAAGAGTATGATTTGCTCTTACAGATTTTGGATGATTGAGAGTTTCAAAGTATGCAAAACTTAATTCGCTTGACCAGTGAGATGCGCGAATACTGGTTATTGACGATAATAATATGACAATTATGGAAACTAAGAATAGTTGGGCAATATTATTCAGTTTATGAAAAGTATGTAAAAGTGTTGCACAAGTAGCTATTGTTAAACCAATATAAGGTAGATAATTTCTGTGTTCATATAATAACTCAAGTGGTATAAATGTTGATTCTAGTATGTGACCAATAAAAAACCAGCAAATACCAAGCGATAATAATGGTGATTTTTTTCTAAAGACTATAGCAATAGTAATTAAAATTATAATGAATATTAAACCTAACAATGTTGTTATCGGGTTTAAAAACGATGAAGACAATTTTATATCATCATGAAAAAGCCCTAGCTCTTGTATATTTGGTATAAAAAACCAAATTATGTATTGAGGTACTATACGTAATTGAGTTAATAACCTCTCTTCTAGCGTAAAGTCACGGATTCTTAAAGTTTCCTCTGCATAGTATGTAATTAGTGTGGGGCCATAAAATATTGTTAAAAATAGAATAAGGCCTGAACATATATATATTAATTTATTTTGATTGTGTTTTTCTCTGTTTGATAAGTGTTGTCTGAATATAATTAATTCTATACTTGCTAGTATCAATAATGTGAGTATTGCGTTTTCTTTGCATAGGACTGCGGCTATAAATGCAAATGCAGATAATAAATAGTAGGTGATATTTGTTTTTTTGGAACTTATATGTCTTTTTCTGCCAAGTACGTAAAATAAAATTGCTAGCATGCTAAATAAAGCAGCCAATATCGTCATACGTTGGACTATGTATGCAACAGTGCTTACGTGGACTGGGTGTATAAGGCATATAATGGCTATTATTAAGCTGAGGTATAGAGAATTCTTCTCATTGTTGTTTAAATTTAGTATAGATAAATTCTTCAATTGGTATACCAATAAAAATATAATTATGCCTGTTGATATATGCAGTAGGACATTTGTGATTCGAAAAGATAGAGGTTGATCGCCAAAAAAATAGTAGTTCATGGCGAATGAAAGCATGCTAATTGGACGTTTTAATTTGCCTGATTCAGAAGAGGTGGCGGCTTGTTCTATTGATGTTAGGTTTAGGTCGGTAATTTTTACCTCAGGATTAGCTACAAGATTTGGTAAATCATCATGGTAAAATCCGCCCGATAAAGAATTGTAATATATGGCGGTAACCCATAGTGAAACGAATAAGATGCCTAACAGAGAATATAAATATCTGCGTGTCATAGTGAATTAAAAATAGCTTAGTGACATAGCTATAGTTAAATTTTGCGACATAAAAAAGGCGCAGTTATAGAATCAATAACTGCGCCTTATAATGTTATATGTAGATATAACTACAAATGTTTATCTACATTCTGCTGGAACATACTTGGATGCTGAGGCTCCATTAATAGTGCAATCCCATGATACGCCGCCGCCGCCAGCAGGTGATGTCGCAGTCATTTGCAAGGTTGGTGTGCCAGTGACAGTTGCATTTAAATTACCCCAGTCAGGCTCTATAATAAAGTTACTATTGTTTATATCAATTGAATTGATGTAGCTTGATGCGCCAGCCAGTGCTCCTACGTCCACTCCAATTTCAGTATCGGTAGTGCAATTGGCTGTGCCAACTGAAAGAATGCATTCAGACATTGAAGTTTTAATTTGTGCTGCAAAACCTAAAATTTCTGATACTCGTGCACGAACCGTGTAATCTTGATATGCAGGTAATGCAACTGCTGCAAGTATACCTACAATCGCAACTACGATCATTAATTCGATCAAGGTAAAACCTTGTTGTACTTTTTTCATGTTAAAGCTCCTCTAGTTTAAGAGTATTGGTTTAGTAAGTTTATATACCTACGCTTCCCTGCGCTCTTAGGCTTACCTCGAACCCCTGGAAACTGGTCAACTGAAATTCAGTTATTATGGTTATACATTCAGATTTTATGCCAAAAGTTGCATGATCTGAATAAACCGTGACAGAACAATACTTTATTCAGCTTAGAGATTTTCAAACAAAAAGGATGGGCGGGTTGCTTTAGGTGTTCTATGGATATTTATGGCACTAAGTGACATAGATTGTCACTCTAAATCAAGTTTCTTGAGTCTGTAGCGTAATTGTCTAAAGGATATCCCTAGTAATTTAGCTGCAGCAGTTTTGTTCCAGCGTGTTTGTTCTAATGCTGCTGTAATCGCTTTCTTTTCTTTATCTTCAAGATATTCTTCTAGCTGGTCTTTGTTTAAGCTGATACTAGATTCTTCTGAATTTGTAACCAGCAATTCAGAGGTACCTTGAAGAGAGGAACTTTCTTCTGTTAACTGTATATCATCTATGGTAATGATATCTTGGTCACATAATGCCGCAGCTCGTTCTAGGATGTTTTCAAGTTCTCGAATATTGCCAGGGAATGAATAACTAGTTAATTTCTCCATGGCGCTGTTATCAATAGTTAAGTTTCCTAATTCATAACTGTTTTTGATTTTTTCTAATATATGAACAGTTAATTGTTCAATATCCTCTGTTCTATTACGTAGAGGAGGTACGGGAAGCTCAATAACATTAATCCTATAGAATAAATCTTGTCTGAAGTTTCCTTGTTCAACTTCTTGATTCAGATCTTTATGGGTTGCGCTTAAAATACGTACATCAACGTTAATTTCTTCTTGTTTGCCGATCGGTTTGATCGCACGTTCTTGTATGGCGCGTAGTAATTTCACTTGCATATGTAAAGGTAACTCTGCAACTTCATCCAAAAATAGTGTGCCGCCTTGGGCGGCTTCGAATAATCCTTGTTTATCATTCGATGCACCAGTAAAGCTACCTTTTAAGTGACCAAAAAATTCACTTTCCATGAGTTCGGTTGGAATAGCGCCACAATTTACTGGAATAAAAGCTTGGTCGTGTCGCGGCCCTTGAAGGTGAATTTCTTTTGCTACAAGTTCTTTGCCTACACCAGACTCTCCGCGAATATATACAGGTGCTTGGCTGCGAGCCAGCTTAGAAATGGTTTTGTTGAGCTTATTCATTTCTGATGATGAGCCAATCAAGCGAGTTTTTGCACTACTGGATATCTCAGTCTTAACATCATTTTTGGGAGAAGAGAGTTTTAATGCTCCTGAGACTAGTTTGCGTAGAATGTTTAGATCAATTGGCTTGGAAACAAAATCGAACGCACCGGCTTTTAGGGCCTTGATTGCAGTTTCCATACTGCCGTAGGCAGTGATGACGGCGGCGGGGATATTTGGGTATTGGTCTTGAATATGGGAGACCAATTCAATTCCGTCACCATCAGGTAGTTTCATGTCTGTTAAGCACAAATCTATGCTTTGTTCGGCTAATATTTGTTTGGCTTCATTTAGACTAGCCACAGCATAAGGCTCTAAATCCATGCGGCTAAGTGTAATTTCGAGCAACTCCCTGATATCAGATTCATCATCAACTATTAAAATATTTTTTACCATAGTATTTATAACTGTGAGCTATCAGCAAATCGTATTCTAAAACAACTTCCACCATTTTGGATTGTACTATATGTTAGATCACCACCAGTACTTAAGCATAATTCCCTGGATATAAATAAACCTAGGCCTGTGCCAGAATTGCTAGTGGTGTAAAATGGCTCAAATAATTTTTCTTGTTCTTTGGCCGGTACTCCAGGGCCATTATCAATTATATCTAAATAGCTTGTATTGGTGGTACTGTTAGTATAACCGTGAAGAGTAACTATAGGTTTATCATTATTTTTGTTTGCGTATTTAATAGCATTAGTACATAAATTCCATAAGACTTGGTGTAAGTAGTTAGAGTCACTAAATACAGAAAAATTATTTTCTTTGAGTTCTAAGGAATACCAGTTGTCGGTGAGCTGGTTGAATTCAGAAAATTCTTCAATAAATTTATTTAGCCATTTGTTTAAATTGATTAAATCAAGATTTATACTTTCTTTGCGTGACAAGCGTAATATGCTCTCTATAATTTTATTTAGACGATTTGATTGATCGTGAATAATATTGGCTAATCGTTTATTGTCTTTAGAGATATCTTCGGATTCGTCTAATAATTGTGAGGCATGACTTATTGCGCCTAGAGGGTTCCTTATTTCATGCGCGATACTAGCGGTTAATCGGCCAAGTGAAGCTAGTTTGCTTTCTTGAATATGTCTGTTTAACTCCGATGTATCTGAAAGGTAGATTACCGAGCCTTTGTCCTCTGCGCGGGACCCGACTTTGGTTATGCGGGCTTGGAGCATAGATTGGTTCGCCCGAGTAATCTCATATGTCTTATTCCTGTCATTGATATTAGTTGATGCTAGCCACATTTTGTGTGCATGATAAAGCTCCAATGATATATCTTTAAGTTTAATATCATTATTGTTGTGATCAACATTCAGTAAATTAGTTGCTGACCGATTCATGAGTTTTATTGAATCATTTTCATCGACAACAATAATTCCAGAATCTATACGATTAATCAGATGATCATTAAGTTGAACTAGATTAGCAAGATCAAAGCCACGTTTTTCAGCCAAGGCTGCACTTTCAGAGACTCTTTTTGCGAGCGTAATAGCGAGAAATGCAGTTGCAAAAAGTGCTATGCCGATAAGGCCTGTTTGACTATATGAAGTATCATTGATTAATCCAGAGATATCACCATAGAATTCTTGTGATATCAATGCAACTGCACCATACGAGGCAAATAATAGAGCGGATTGACCTGGTAGTAACAGCGAAGCTCCCGCAATTGGCGCAAGCACTAATGTACCCCAGCCACTACTTATGCCACCTGACATTAGAGTGAATAGGGAGATAGATACCACATCAACTAGTACATTGATGTGAACTTGTGTTTTTAACTTGAGAAGTTTTTTAGTGCTAGTTAAAAAACAAGCCAATGAGAATGCTAAATAAAAACTGCTTAATAAAAAGAAAAACTGGCCTGGTTGTACACGGCCAATGAAGGTTATTTCTACAAAATTAAAACTGAATAGCAAAGCTGCAATAATTAGGCGATAAGCATTTAATAATTGCAATGAACGGAAATGATGGGACTTTTTTTGGTCGCCTTTTCGGCGTTTTGGCAATTTGGCTTGGCTCATAGCATTGTTTAATATGGCTAGAGAAATTAAGCAGTCCTGATATAGTATCAATCTTTAGTGAGAATAACACTGTAAAGTCTTTGTAAAATGATCAATTCACTTTTCATATATATATGGCACTAAAAATTTTATTAGCACAATTCAATTTTCTTGTTGGAGATATCGAGGGAAATTGTGAAAAGATTTTGAGTTGTATTCACGATGCTAGAGAGAAGCACAATGTTAACTGCGTAGTCTTTTCTGAGTTGGCATTGATTGGTTATCCGCCAGAGGATCTTCTATTCAGAGAAAAAATCAATCTTAGAATACATAAAGCTGTTCAGCGTTTAATTGGTGCATCGACAGGAGTGACTATCATTGTTGGAGCTCCATGGGAATCTGAAAGCGCTTTATATAATGCTGCTTTAATAATACAAAATGGTTGCATAAAAGACATATATTTCAAGGCTGCACTACCGAATTACAATGTATTTGATGAAAAAAGATACTTTTCTTCGGGTGAAGATGCATGTGTCGTAGAGGTTGGAGATATTAATCTGGGTATAACAATTTGTGAAGATATTTGGCTAGCGGAACCAGTGAGACTCTCTAAGCAAGCAGGTGCTGAGGTGATAGTAAATATTAATGCCAGTCCATTTCACGTTGGTAAGCAAAAGCAACGTGAAGAAACACTTAGCAAACGTATTAAAGAAAACTCTTTGCCTATTTTGTATGTGAATCAGGTGGGTGGACAGGATGAATTGGTTTTCGATGGTGCATCATTTGTACTGGATAAAAATGGCAATAAAATCGCGCAAGCTAAGCCATGTGCAGAAGATGGAATACTGCTTGAGATAGATAGTAAAACCAAATTTATCACGCCGATTTTATCTGCACTCGATAACTATCAAGAAAACAATCTGGCAATGACTTATCAAGTTCTGATGTATGGTTTAAGAGAGTATATTAATAAAAATAATTTCAATGGTGGTGTGATTGGATTATCGGGAGGTATTGATTCAGCACTAGTTTTAGCATTAGCAGTGGATGCACTGGGCGCTGGGAAAGTGCATGCTGTCATGATGCCTTCTAAATATACTTCTAATATGAGTTTGCAGGATGCACAGCAACTTGCGACAAACCTTAATGTTAAATATTCAGTGATTAAAATAGATCCATTGGTTACAGCATTTGAGAATTCTCTTGCATCATTATTTGAAGGTATAGAAAAAGATACTACTGAGGAGAATATACAGGCGCGAATTCGAGGAGTATTGTTAATGGCAATTTCTAATAAGTTTGGCAATATGGTGATTTCAACAGGGAATAAAAGTGAGATGGCCGTTGGTTATGCGACATTATATGGGGATATGGCGGGGGGATTTGCGCCGTTAAAGGATGTGCCAAAAATGTTAGTGTATGAACTATCACGTTACCGAAATTCAATTGGTAAAGTCATTCCTGAGAGAATAATAGAGCGTCCTCCTAGTGCAGAATTAGCACCGGATCAGATTGATGAAGATAGCTTGCCCCCATATGAAATCTTAGATCAGATCTTAGAGTTATTTATCGAGCAAGATGTAAGTCGGGATGAAATTATTGCTAAAGGTTTTGATAAGGAAGAGGTTTCAAGAGTAATTAAAATGGTTTTTCAAAATGAGTATAAACGTAGGCAGGCACCTCCAGGAGTAAAAATTACTCAGCGTGCTTTTGGTAAAGATAGGCGCTACCCAATTACATCCGGAGCGATTAAATACTTGCAAGAGAAGTAAAATTAATCACAGTAATAGGTTCTAAGCCTCAACTTCTCCAATACTCTATCCCAAACATTTGTTGCACAACTAATTCTGGTAGTCGCGTAGGTGGGGTCAAGCAAAGACCCATCGTCGCCTAAGAAGTTTGCCACATAGATTTTATGCGTATCGTATGCTAAGTCATTTATACCTAGCTGACGATAAGCAAGTTCTAGAGTATAGACTGCTTGTGGCATAGATGGTGCACCTTGGTATTTTTCCATAACGTATTTTGCACGGTTGGCCGCAGCAACATATGCACCTCTACGCATATAGTATTCTGCGACAGTAAGTTCATGTTCGGCTAATTCATTACGTAAATAGATCATGCGTTGTTTGGCGTCATCTGCATAGTCGCTGTCAGGGAACTTTTGAATTAGATTTTTGAAAATTTCGAACGAAGCAGCTAGAGGGGCAGGATCTTTATCAGATGGGTTTCTTGGTAGAACAAGGTTCAAAAAAGTTTTGCTTTTATCAAAATTTGCTAAACCTTTCATATAGTAAGCATAATCTACATGTGGATGTTGTGGGTTTAACTTAATAAATCGATCAGCACTACTAATAGCGTTATCCATATTACTTTGACGATAATACAAATAGATTAGCTCAAGCTGAGCTTGTTGAGCATACTTGCCAAATGGGTAACGGGATTCAAGTAATGTGTAACTTTCAATAGCCTCGGAAAAGCGGTTACTTTGCATCTCACCATTAGCTTTTTGATACAATTGGCTGGCTGTGCGGTCTTCAGTAATAGTAGGTTCTTCATCTTCATCGCCACCAAATAGTCCTTTAACTGTTGAGCAGCCAGCAACAGAAGATAAGAAAAATAATAGAATTAACTGCTTATATGGAAACCTGCTAATCATAGTCATACAAGACCAACGAAAAGTAATTGTAATTTTGTGCATAAGTATACATCAGGTGTGAGTTCACGAGGATATGTTAGAAGAAAATAATCTTACAGTGATTATACCCTATGATCATGCCGGTTTAAGGCTAGACAAGTCGTTGGCAAAATTATTCCCACAGTACTCTCGGGCAAAAATACAGTCTTGGATAAATGCTCAACAAGTCAGCGTGAATGGGAGTTATCAAACGCCTCGCTACAGCGTTTCTGGAGGTGAAGAAATTATTCTGGCCCCGACACATGAAGATCAGAACATTCAACATCAGGCTGAGAATATTCCCCTAAATATAGTATTTGAAGATGATCATCTGATAATTATCAATAAGCCTGCCGGTTTAGTGGTTCATCCAGGAGCTGGCAATCATCAGGGAACCTTGATGAATGCATTGCTATACCACAATCCAGAACAGTCAAACCTACCGCGTGCAGGCATTGTGCATCGTCTGGATAAAAGCACTTCCGGAATCCTGGTTGTTGCTAAATCACTGCTTGCTCATACAGGTTTGACTAATTTGCTACAAGAGCGTCAAATTGAACGTCGATACTATGCAGTAGTACGTGGTCAACTCATATCTGGTGGCACCATTGATGAACCAATAGGCAGGCATCCCCATGACCGAACGAAAATGGCGATTAACGATCGTGGTAAACCTGCGTGCACGCACTATAAAATTATGGAAAAGTTTAAACGCCATACATGGATAGAAGTTAAATTAGACACGGGCAGAACACATCAGATTCGCGTACATTTTGCAGCCAAAAATTATCCTCTGGTAGGTGATAGTGTTTATGCGCCTAGAGTCCAGCGAGTAGCTAATGTGCCGGAAGAGTTGAATGAATGCTTGTGTTACTTTCCAAGGCAAGCATTACATGCGTATTCGCTTGCGTTTGAACATCCGATAACCAAAGAAGCAATGTTTTGGCAAATTGAGATGCCTGGTGATATGCAATCTTTGTTGCAGAATTTAAGGGAGTACTCGTCTCTGTGATGTCCCCTCTTATATACCCTAACTGGCCACTTCAAGATAAAGTATTGGCATTTACAACAACACGTATAGGTGGTGTGAGTCAGGCACCTTATAATGATTTCAATCTGGCTATGCACGTCAATGATAATCCGTCTCATGTAGTAACAAATCGTGAAAAATTACAAGAATATATGCCTGACATTGAGATTAAGTGGCTTAAGCAAATTCATAGTAACAAGGCTGTGGATGCTGCAACTATCGATCCTGACTTAGTTGAAGCAGATGCTGCATTTACAATTGAAAGCAACATTGCATGTGCGGTACTAACTGCTGACTGCTTACCTATTTTATTGTCTGATGAGCATGGTAAATGTATCGCTGCAGTTCATGCTGGGTGGCGTGGGTTGCTGAGTGGTGTGGTCAACAATACAGTACTGGCAATGAGTAAGTATAAGAAACCAAGCTATGCATGGTTGGGTCCTGCAATTGGGCCGCATGTTTTTGAGGTGGGTGAAGATGTTTATGAGGGCTATATGCAGTCAAACCCTGTATTTAAAAACAGTTTTACAGTAAAAAAAACTGACATCAAAAAATCTCCTAAATGGAATCTTAATATCTATCAAGCCGCCAAAGTTGTGCTTAATACGTCCGATATCACTAATATATTTGGTGGGGGATATTGTACTTATACTGATTCAGATCAATTTTTCTCTTATAGGCGTCAAGCAGAAACTGGAAGAATGGCGACCATTATTTCAACGCGTTGATTTCAAGCCTTGAAGTTATATTGCTGAGTCCCCAGATTACATACCAACTTGAACTAATAATAGAAACACATGCGAACTGATAAGCTCACAACAACATTTCAAACTGTTCTACAGGATGCGCAATCCTTAGCAGTGCAGCGTAGTCATCAAATGATGGAGCCTGCCCATGTTTTGCTAGCCATGTTGCAGCATCAGGGTAGTGGGGTCTATAGCGTATATGCTAATGCAGGGGTAGATGTAGAGAAGTTGATTAATCAGTTGCAACAGCAAATCGACTCAATGCCACAAGTATCTGGTTCTGCTGGAGAAGTACATGTGTCTCCTGGTTTATCAGGGTTGCTTAATCTAACTGAAAAAATTGCTCATGATTGGGGTGATGAATACATTGCTTGTGAAGCTTTTTCTGAAGCTGTATTAGAAGATAAGCAGGCTGTAGGACAATTATTAAAGAGTCTTGGTGCGAATAAGGGCAACGTACAAAAAGCAATAAAGAACTTACGCAAAGGTGAATCTGTGAAAAGTCCTAATCAAGAAGAACAACGTGATGCATTAGAGAAATACACAGTAGATTTAACCGCACGTGCCGAAGAGGGTAAGTTAGATCCTGTGATCGGACGTGATGATGAAATAAGACGCTCAATACAAGTACTTCAACGGCGGACTAAAAACAATCCTGTTTTGATTGGCGAACCTGGTGTTGGTAAAACGGCCATTGTTGAAGGTCTGGCACAAAGAATTGTAGACGGTGAAGTGCCCGATGGGATTAAAGATAAGCGTCTCTTATCGCTGGATCTAAGCGCGCTGATTGCCGGCGCAAAGTTTCGTGGTGAATTTGAAGAACGCCTAAAAGCAGTGCTGAATGATTTAGCAAAGCAGGAAGGTCAAATTATTTTATTTATTGATGAGCTGCATACCATGGTCGGTGCAGGTAAAGCTGAAGGTGCCATGGATGCGGGCAATATGTTAAAGCCAGCTCTGGCCCGAGGTGAATTGCATTGTTTAGGTGCAACTACGCTTGATGAGTACCGCGAATATATCGAAAAAGATGCGGCATTAGAGCGACGCTTTCAACAAATTATCGTGGATGAACCTTCAGTTGAAGATACGATTGCAATCTTGCGTGGTTTAAAAGAGCGCTATGAATTGCATCATGGTGTGGAAATTACTGATCCGGCCATTGTTGCTGCTGCAACATTGTCACACCGATATATTTCTGGACGGCAGCTACCAGATAAGGCGATTGACTTGGTTGATGAGGCTGCATCTAAAATTCGTATGGAGATTGATTCTAAGCCAGAAGAGATGGATCGTCTTGATCGTCGACTTATTCAACTAAAAATTGAAAGAGAGGCGCTGAAGAAAGAATCCGATGATGCTTCAGTTAAGCGTTTAGAGTTACTTGAAGATGAAATAAAGCAGTTATCAAAAAGTTATTCTGATCTAGAAGAAATATGGAATGCGGACAAAGCAACGCTGCAAGGCACGCATCATGTTAAGGAAGAATTAGATCAGGCACGTATCCAGCTAGATGCTGCACGTCGTGCCGGTGATTTAGCGAAAATGTCTGAGTTGCAGTATGGCGTCATTCCAGATTTAGAGAAAAAGATAGACAGTGCATCTGGCAATGAAAAGCGTCAGACTCAACTATTACGTAATAACGTAAGTGATAATGAAATTGCAGAAGTTGTGTCTAAATGGACAGGCATCCCTGTGACAAAAATGTTATCTGGTGAACAACAAAAGTTGTTAAACATGGAGAAGCATCTACAGCAACGCGTCGTAGGGCAACAAGAAGCTATTACAGCAGTATCTAATGCTGTAAGGCGATCTCGCGCAGGACTTGCTGATCCCAATCGACCCAATGGCTCTTTCTTAATGCTTGGTCCAACGGGAGTTGGTAAAACAGAATTGACTAAAGCTTTGACAGAATTTTTATTTGATACAGAAGAAGCGATAGTGCGTATTGATATGTCGGAGTTTATGGAAAAACATTCTGTTGCACGTCTAGTCGGCGCCCCTCCAGGCTATGTTGGTTATGAGGAAGGAGGCTATTTAACCGAAGCGGTAAGGCGAAAACCCTATAGTGTCGTATTACTTGATGAAGTAGAGAAAGCACATCCCGATGTGTTTAATATTTTATTGCAAGTATTGGATGATGGTCGATTAACAGATGGTCACGGACGCACTGTTGATTTTAGAAATACAGTGATTGTGATGACCTCTAATTTAGGCAGTGATCGTATCCAGGAGTTAGCGGCGTCACAGGCTTATGATGAGATTAAATCGACAGTGCTTGAAGTCGTTGGTCAGCACTTTCGCCCTGAGTTTATTAATCGAATAGACGATACAATTGTCTTTAAGCCATTAACTAAAGACCAAATACAGGAGATAGCCAAGATTCAATTGAATCGCTTACGCAAACGTCTTGCAGATCGTGATATTGAAATTGAATTAACTGACACTGCTTTGGCTTATCTGGGCAATGCTGGTTTTGATCCCACCTATGGAGCAAGGCCGCTTAAGCGTGCGATTCAACAATATTTGGAAGACCCTCTTGCTAAGGCCTTACTTGAAGGTGAATATGTTAATGGTGATGTGGTTAAAGTTGATCTTGGCGAGGGTGCGTTGAGTTTTTCTAAACTTTAGTTAATGCGTTAACTATCAGAGATTTTTAGCAATAATTTGTCTAGAGCGCGCTGGCTTAGCATACGTTTTAGATAAGCTAGTGCATAAGTTGGTTTCGTTACATAGTATCTTGTTTTAGGTGTTTTGCTTTCTAGGGCGTGTAGTACTTTTGGCGTGATGCTACTGGCAGGTAAAGTGAATGGTGCGGCGGCGCCTTTTTTTAATAATCGTTTTTCTGAGACGATATATTCATCTCTAAAGATACTTGCATCACGATCGACATAGCGTTGATACATCGTATAACTATTAGCGCGAAATTTAGTTGCAATGGGCCCAGGTTCAATCAGGCTTATATGAATGCCACTGCCATGCAGTTCTAATCTTAATGTATCGGCAAAACCTTCAATAGCAAATTTGCTCGCGGTGTACGTACCTCTGAACTTTAATGCTATTAACCCAAGCACGGAGCTGTTAAAAATAATGCGTCCTTGGTTTTGATTGCGCATTATTGGGATGGCTAAATTAGTCAGCTCTATGGTTCCTATGACATTAGTTTCAAACTGTTTGCTTAATGCTTCTCGTGGCAAGTCCTCTACGGCACCCGCTTGTCCGTATGCACCATTATTAAATACGCTATGAAGCCTGCCATCTGTATAGTCCAAAGTAGCTTTAAACGCGCTTGAAATACTTGTACTGTCTTCCAAGTCGAGCTGCAAACTAAACAAACCCTGCTGCTTTAATCGCTCTACATCTTCGGATTTCCGTGCAGTCGCAATCACTTGATAGCCACGTTCAGATAAATCCTTTGCGACTTGATAACCAATGCCTGATGAACAGCCGGTAATGAGTATAGAGTGATTTTTTTTCAAAACAATTTTTAAAAAGCTAATTAGTGTTTCAGGTTCGTCGCGGAGATAGAAAGTGCTAAGAACAAGGAAAAAATCTATGAGAAGTAAGGATTTTATAGATAATAAATGACGCGCTTCGAAAAGATTTTTAACGCAGTTATTGGTGCTTTCTGTCCTTTTGCAAAAGGCGAAAAAAAACCGGGCTCCGAAGAACCCGGCTTCAAAATCGATTACTGATTTATCTTTTAGAGGTCAAAATCATCATCGTTGTTGTTGGCATCACATGGACGACGCTCAATGTTATTGTCGGCCGCATACTTCTCAGCACCCGCA
>JANQKJ010000241.1 GCA_028281205.1 Gammaproteobacteria bacterium | reverse complement strand
AAGCACCCTACTAGTGCTATGACCTCACAATCAATAGCCCTCCTGAATCCAGTAACCCCAGACAAAAATTAGCTGTTCATCATGAAACAGCAACGGAATGCGCTCACGTTGCCAGGGTTCTATACCGGCTTCTTGGAAGAGTGTTTTTAAGTCTTTTTGGCAACCACGCCCTTTGGGACGCATCACTTCACCGCCACGACGAAATCGAACACTTAATCGCTCTATTTGTTTCAGATCAACGCCAAAATCTAGTAACACTTGACGCGTGAGAATGATATTCAGCGCGGGAATATTTAATACTTCATTTAAGTTCCAGTCGTAACTTAATGATGGGTCATGCTCATCATCATTTGTAAGTAAATATAGTTTACCCCGAAATTTGCGAATCTCATTGTTCTGCCACTGCACACATGCTTGCGCATCTTCCCGACTATGCATTACTTCGTACACAATACGCGCAAGAATCTCTGAATTCGGCACATGCTTTTGCTGACGCCGTATCCAGCGCCTCAGCAGATTTTTTTTACGCACATAATCTAAAGCGTGAATCTGACTTATTTTCAGCTGATTATTTTCATCCAGCGCGGCATCAAGATCGGCATCAGCTAACTGGTCCAGCATCATGGCTGCTTCTCCTTGCCACTGTGCCACGCGCCCTACAACATCATGCAGGTTATGCCAGCGCGCATGCAATAAAGGCATGATTTCATGGCGCAGATAATTTCGATCATGAACTAATGAATGATTAGATGGGTCTTCCAACCAAGTCAATTGGTGCTGTTGTGCATAATGTTCTATTTGCGCACGTGATACTTCTAAGAAGGGCCTCATCATAATAGCTTCTCCAAGTGTGCGCTGGCTTGCACAGGCTGCCAGACCGTGCACACCTGCTCCACGAAACAATTGTAACAATACGGTTTCAATTTGATCATCAGCATGGTGTGCTGCTAGCAATACATCGTTATTGGTTAAACAATTTTCAAATGCTTGATAACGTGCTACTCGCGCTGAACCTTCAATACCATGTTGACTATATTGTTTAACATCGACTGTTATATTCTCAATCTCAATATCCATTACACGACATTGGTTCTCACAGTATTGCGACCACAACAGTGAATCATTATGAATTTGATGATTGATATGGATGGCTTTTAACGTATGCTTTGAATCTTTACTCAGTTTTTTTGCCGCATGCAAAAGCACCGTCGAGTCTAGTCCACCACTAAAAGCAACACGAATAGTTTTTGTTGTTTCTATTTGTGACAGGCAGTCACGTAGTTGATTGAGGATGACTGACATAAACAGTCAATCAAATTAATCTTTGTAAACCCCATATGAAGTCAATCGCTCATAGCGTGCTTCAAGCAAGTCATGCACATCCAATTTTGTTAAACGACTTAAGTTTTCTCTTAAAGAAATGCGCATATTCTCACATGTTGTGTCTAGATCACGATGGGCTCCACTCATGGGTTCTTTAATTACTTCATCAACCAAATTAAGTTCATACAAACGGTCTGAAGTAATACCTAAAGTCTCAGCGGCATCTTCGGCTTTATCAGCATTTTTCCATAAAATGGATGCACACCCTTCAGGTGAAATAACCGAATAAGTGCTATAACTCAGCATAGCCAAATGATCTCCCACTCCAATTGCTAAAGCACCGCCAGATCCGCCTTCACCAATCACATTCCAGATAATTGGAGTTTTTAATTCAGCCATACGATATAAATTATGCGCAATTGCTTGCGCTTGACCACGTTCTTCAGCACCAACACCTGGATAAGCACCCGGTGTATCGATGAATGTGATGATTGGTAGTTGGAACTTTTCGGCCATCTCCATTATACGCAATGCTTTACGATAACCTTCTGGACGTGGCATGCCAAAATTTCTTTTTAGGTTTTCTTTAGTATTACGCCCTTTTTGATGACCAATCACCGCGACGGAACGGTCTTCGAATTTTGCAATACCGCAGATAATAGCAGCATCATCTGAATATGCACGATCACCATGCAGTTCTTCAAAGTCAGTAAATAATTTTTCTACGTAATCTAAGGTATAAGGACGTCGTGGATGGCGAGCAATTTGTGCGACTTGCCAAGCCGATAGATCTTTATAAATTGATTCAGTAAGCGAACGGCTTTTTGCTTCCAGTTTGGCAATTTCATCGCCAAGTTGCATTTCGTTATCACTCTCAACACGTCGCAACTCATTTATCTTTGCTTCTAATTCAGCAATCGGTTGTTCAAATTCTAAATAATCGGAAACCATAGGTGTTTATTTTATTAGGTTTTACGCATTATAGTCGCACTTGAAGATGGTTGCAGGAAACTTATCCAGCCACCTTAATAAACCACGCGCGCGCCACTTACACCCTGAAGACTTGCTAATTGCGCAAGTAATGTACGTTCAGGCACCACACTCCATTGATCCCCTAATTGATATTTCGCCGCTCCCTGCTGTGGTTGATATTGAATCAATACTTTACATTTACCTTCACGATAAGGTTTCAGTGTATCTTCCAACTCGGCAACTAAAGTAGGTCTTCTTTCTGTTGCATTAACATTAATAATAATACCTTTGCCAAAATCTACACGCGCATCATCCAGACGTGTAATTTCTTTAGCCCGCACACGTGGCTTACCATTGTAATCATCAATACTAATCACACCTTCTACGATCAATATTTGATCTTTGACGAGGTGATTTTTAAACTGACTGTATGCATCCGCAAACACTGCCACATGAATGCGCGCGGTATTGTCATCTAGAGTAAGAAATGCAATACGCCCTGAAGGACTGTTACGCAAACGCATATCCATTAACAATCCGCCTACTTTAACCATGTTGGCGTCTTTATTGCGATAGTTTGATTCCACAGGTGCAATTGGTTGAGATAAGCGTTCACGTAATGTTTTACCAACAATACTCACTAGCTCATCTCGATACTGATCAACAGGATGGCCGGAAAAGTATAATCCCAGGGTTTCCCTCTCTGCAGCTAACAAAGCATCACTATCCCACTCAGGCTTTTCATCAATCACACCTTCACGGGCAATCACTTGACCGCCACCAAACATATCGTTCTGTCCTATATCATCATTGCGATGGTGTTGCTCAGCCGTTTGCATAGCACGAGGTAAATGATGCATTAAGGTTGCACGTGTATGTCCAAATTCATCCATTGCTCCGGAACGAATCATTGCTTCCATACTGCGACGATTAAATTTTTGTGTTTCTAAACGCATACAGAAATCATTTAGTGTTTGATAGCCCCCCTGTTCATGACGCTCATTCACTAATGTTTCAATCGCAGCTTCACCCACACCCTTAATCGCGCCTAAGCCATAAACAATTTCTTGATCATCAGTAACTGTAAAGCCATAAAAAGATTTATTTACATTCGGTGGCAATACTTCCAGACCCATGGTTTTACATTCTTCACGCAAATGAACAACCTTATCAGTATTATCCATATCCGCAGACAATACCGACGCCATAAACTCTGCCGGATAATGCGCTTTTAACCACGCAGTTTGATATGACAGCATCGCATAAGCGACAGAATGTGATTTATTAAATCCATAGCCGGCAAATTTCTCCATTAAATCAAATATGTAATTTGCATTGGCTTCTTTAACTTCTCTTTCTATCGCACCTTTAACAAAAATGGCGCGTTGTTTGGCCATTTCTTCCGGTTTCTTTTTACCCATCGCACGGCGTAACAGATCTGCACCTCCTAACGAATAACCTGCAAGTATTTGTGCAATTTGCATGACTTGCTCTTGGTATAAAATCACGCCATAGGTTTCATTGAGAATAGCTTCAAGCTTGGGGTGTGGATATTCAACTAATGCGCCATGCTTACGATCAATAAAGTCATCCACCATGCCTGACTGCAAAGGCCCGGGACGATATAAAGCAACCAATGCCACAATATCTTCAAATTTATCGGGCTTCAATCGCCCTAAAATATCTTTAAGACCATCCGACTCTAACTGAAATACTGCAGTGGTTTGCTGATTTTGTAATAGGGTATAAGTGGCTTCATCATCCAAAGGCAAAGCATTAAGGTCAACTGCTGACTTATTTTCTTTGGTTAATCTTGCGTTCACCTTTTCTAAAGTACGATCAATAATTGTCAGCGTGCGCAGACCAAGAAAATCAAATTTAACTAAACCAATCGCTTCAACATCATCTTTATCTAACTGAGTAACTATATTAGCACCACCCGCTTCACAATACAGTGGTGTAAAATCGGTCAGCTGTGAAGGCGCTATTACCACACCACCCGCATGCTTACCTGCATTTCTTGCTAGACCTTCCAGTTGCAGTGCCATATCAATAAGAGTACGCACTTCTTCTTCCTCATCGACCATCTGCTTGAAGTCTTTCTCACGCTCAAGTGCTTTTTCTAAAGTCATACCGACTTCAAAAGGCACCATTTTGGCTATCCGATCAACAAAGCCATAAGGATGCCCA
>JANQKJ010000239.1 GCA_028281205.1 Gammaproteobacteria bacterium | reverse complement strand
ATTTATACAGTGGCGACTCACTCATTGGTGAATACCAAGGGGCCACCTTGCAAAACCGCTACGTCTTCGGCAACGGCATTGATCAACCGCTGGTGCACTACACCGGCAGCACCGTCGATAGCAGCAACCGCAACTTTCTGCATGCCAACCACCAAGGCAGCATCATTGCAGCGACGAATAATAATGGCGATGTCGCCTATATCAACACCTATAATGCTTTTGGCATCCCCGGCAGTACCAATCAGGGGCGGTTTGGCTATACCGGGCAACTCAACCTACCCGGACTCGAGCTGCAGTACTATAAAGCGCGGATCTATTACCCTAAAATAGGCAGGTTCTTGCAGACCGATCCCATTGGCTACGCAGATCAGATGAATTTGTATGCCTATGTGCATAATGACCCGGTTAACCTTATTGACCCAAGTGGGAAGTGCGCTTTAGCTTGTGGTGGTGATGTGGCGGTTGGTGGCGCTATAATCGTTGTCGGTGGCGTGTTTATTGTTAATAAAGTAATGGACGCCGTAGTTGATGCATACGTTAAAGCTGGCATTGACTATGTACAGAAGAACGAATCTTCTGATGAAGAGGGTTTTGATACTGACAACCCCAATACTTCTAATCCATTGACTGGTGAACCGGGAAGTTGCAGTGAATGCAATAATAGTAAAGGAAAGAAAAAACAAAGGCGTCACTATGGTTCTGATGGGTACCCCGAAAGAGATGAAGATTATGATCATGCGCATGGAAAAGGAGAAAGCAACACGGGTAAACCGCATATTCATGATTGGGATAGGCCAGAAGATGGCAGCCCTCCTACCGATAAAAATAGGGGCGAGGGAAGGCCGCCTAAACCTGACGAGATAGAGAAGCCAAATGAAGATAATGTATAAACTGTATGAGGATTGCAGCCGTGAATGATGGAAGTCATATGAAGGAAAACGAAGATTTTAATGAATTGATACTGCATGATGCTAAGTTGACTAATATTGACTTCAATGAATCACTATTAACTTTATCTTTTAAGACTGTTGATGGAAAACGTGTTAAATGTACCCTTGTCGATATAGAGCAATTTGTGTGTGATAATCTGCGTAGTGGAAATATTATCTTGGACTTTAGTGTTTCGAAGGGTCAGCCATTATCTAAGATACAACAAGAAAAATTATTTAAAAATATATTTGTGAGCAGTGAAAAGTTCGATAATTATATTAGTGCTTTAAATACTAAGCTGATTGAAGGCGACCTTCTTTTGGCAGAGTTAAGTCCTTCTTACGGATGCGAAATTTTGGCGATTTGTAAGATTTTGAGATTTGAATCTGAGTAGATAAAATCCTGAAATCAGGATCGATTGTTGATTAAGGGGTCAAATCTAATGAGATGACCCACCTCTCTCAAAGCGCTAAGCTTTGAAGGACGACAATCCTGAACATGGAGAAATTAGAGGGTCAAAGTCTTGACTTAACACATGTCACGTACTGCTTTGGTTGTGGGGGATAACATGCCGAATAATTCGGCACAATATTAATGTTAAGAAATAAATCTAATGTGGGAGTAATAGAAATGGAAAATCCCTATGTGGCTCCAAAATCAGATCTAGATATTGGGGAGAGTTTTAAAAGATCTATTGGTTGGAAAATATATTTTTTTATAATAACAATTTTGTCATTTTTAGGAATGATTTCATTTTTAGTTGCGGATGACGCAGGAATAATTGACTATATAGAATTCCTATTACTTATCATTGCAACAGCAGGATTCTATGGTTTCGTCTTCTTGAAAAGAATCCTGTTTCCCAAATTTTGGATACCGTTTTTAATATTCTACGTTATAGCAAGCGTCGCTTACGAACCATTATCTTCAGTAGATATGAGGCAGGGTATGTCCGATGCTATGTACAGTATAAGCACCGCAATAGCTTACTTATTTTCACTCCCTGCATATTATGCTCTTTATAAGTATGGTAAAGAAACTGAACATCCGTGGAAAAATGCTTAACAAACAAATCGTTTGGATCGCTCATGGGAGAAATTTGAGAAAAATTAAGGGTTGAGTATTCACATTGATATTTCGTTGACGAGTTGTTTGGCTGTTTTCTAATTGACAGCAATAAACTAACGCGTTCTTTAGTAATTATTAAATAAATAATAAATACATCATGGGTTACATAACATGAATAAATCGATATTAAATTTTCTACAAACGGTAGATATTTCACGCTTTTGTGTCGCGATCTTAGTGTTCTTGTTGCTAACTGCGTGTGGTGGAAGCGGTAGTGATGATGGGGCTGATTCTGGTGGACGTTTAACAATTCATATTAGCTATCCAACAGCAAATGCCAATCCCGGCGGGTTTGTAACGCAAACCACCGTCACAGGTTATTTGGAAGACGAAGGTGATGGTGTTGTGAGTTCTGATGATGTCAGTTTAATTGAAGTTAATGGTCACGCCGCAGTGCTGTCCCAGGATGATCCAAGCCGTTGGTCTGTTCAGGTTCCGATGAATTTGCCACGTGATACGCTGGTTGCGTCGGTTGAGTCACGCAGCGGCTTACGCAGCATTGCAAGTCAAATTGTAAATAATCAACCGATGCTCATTGGTATCCTGCCTGACTTGA
>JANQKJ010000186.1 GCA_028281205.1 Gammaproteobacteria bacterium | reverse complement strand
TTGTGCCTGCTACTAGAAATGCTTGTGCAAACCCTCTTGTTGTCATAACACCCGCAGTTGCTGCAGAAGGAAGTACACTGTCGGGTAACGCTGACTGTTGTGTTTGGAAGAAGTTATTCGGATCGCTTAAATCTACATTTCTATTTTGTAATTGCTCATAATGTTCATTATCTGCTTGGGAATATGGAACATTATTCGATGCTGCTGCTGAACCTATATAAACAATATCGCCAGATAAAACTTGATTAAATGGAACCTCATCACGAATCATTCCAATGACGGTTGCTGAGAAATCGTTTAAGTCTGAATAGATTGATTGCTCTCTATTAGTCCAGGGAGTAGCAAAGTCTTTCAACGTGGTACTATAAAAAACAGGATTTTCCATCGCTTCATAAGCAGCCCCGACGGTATCCCCATTTTGAATTTTAGTAGCCATTGAATCTAAAACTGCATCTGATGGAGGAATACCTACCAACCTGTCGTGCATTCGTTTAGCTTGTTCTCGCGGACCTGCTTGTACTACAGATACAGTTAAGATGACTGAGATCAACGAAAAAACTAAACTAAAAGTAAGTTTATTACGTAAGCGCATATTGGCACCTTTTTCAGCATTACTTGTATGACTAACGCCCATTGCATGAATGAAAGACGTTCCCCTCCAGCCACTTCCATGGACTGATTATTCTCTTCAGAAATCTGTTACTTCTGATCACCCTCCGGTGTGGGTGTATGTATAACTCTGTGAAGTAGTTCTGATTTTCATCCGCGACAAACGGTTGGTATTTGCCTCTGAACGAACATAAAGGGAGTTACATGGATGCTCTTAAATAGCATTGTTACAAATAGCTATAATCAACATACGAATATCTAATAAAGCATGCTGGTAACGATTGAATTAAAAATGAACAAATTTGAGAAATTAGAAAGGTTGAGGACAAGTATAAAACTGCTACTTATGTGTGGATTAGTCACGGCATGTACTAATGACGGTCAACAACAGATGCAAAATATACTTCAGCAGGAGTTCATAGCAACATATATCCATGTCACTGAACACCATTCCGTCGCTAAAAACTTTTCTTCTCAATTTGAATATATGAAAAAAGTTAATTCAGATGCTTTTAACTCCATAGCATATCGTTGGCATATTTTTGCAACCGAAGCATGTAAGTTATCCAGTAATGCACACTCTCACCCTCAGCTAAGTGGATATGAAAAAATGCTAGCGGAAAAGACATCAAACGAAGGATCCATAGAGATAACACGTGATGAAGATCGCAAATGTTTAGCAAACATTTATTTATCAAATTGGAGACAAATCAATAAAATGCTAGCGCTTAACTACCCAAATTCGAAATAAACGTCTGTATTTATTTGAATTTATAATTAATATATAGCTTGTAATATCAGATTAACTTTGGCAAACAATAAAAAACTAATATGAAAAATACATAGCCTAGGCATTTTTTTGACAGTATTCAAAGTGCTTAGTTACTATTTCATTTATATTTACTAAAGATTCTATTTAATTAAGTATTTTCAGTAATGTCATACAGCGTAGTTTTATTCGACCGAGCAGGAAATGCCTCTCCTACAATACCATGTGAAGTTCACTGCGACGGTACTGAGATTGAAGTAGATGCTGAGCTTGCATATGAGTATATTAATAGTTCACACAAAGCTCATATACTTGATGATTCTCAAGTAGTTAGCAAGCATTCTGTCCTTGGTTATAGTTTCCATGGGGACACTATCATCAACGGTGTGATGGCCTCGCGTTGTGGCCAATATATATTGATAATCAGTGCCGCTTCATAAAAAAACTATTTCCACCCATATAAGCAACTATTGAGCAGCAATTGGCTGGTCTCGTTCTCTATCAACGATACAATAAAATCCAAATGCCTCTACATTTGAATTAAGTAATTGATGCGTAGTCATTGGTTTAATGTATAGCACATCATTTTCTTTCACTTCATATTCTTTATTATCAACGATCACCTTACCCTTGCCTCTAGCACCAATAATGACATGAACATGCTCATGCATTTCTTTAGTTGAATAACCATTCTGTGTAATTTCAAAATAACGTAAATCGAATTGGCAGTGCTCACCGTTTTTGCCAACTAGTTCCACTCTTTTGATATTACTAAAAGAACCATCACTGACGTTTTTATACTCGACTTTTTCTCTCCCTAACCATTCATAATTGTTGAATTCAATATATTCCAGTAATGAATTATTACCCTCATAGTTATACTCACATGAGGAAGAAAATGTAGTTCTGGTATGCTCAACAATTTTTTCCTCGAATGAAGCACTAAGCTTATCTTTAAATGCTTGCGTAGATTTTTTCAGACTGGGAGAGTACTCTAACAACGAACCTCCGAGTAACAATACCGAATCTTGCTTATACCACTCACACATGCGTTGCAGATCGGAGTACTGCATCCCTCCCGCAGGGCATGGAAAAGCTGATTTTATATTGCCTAAAGGCCGACGAAGCTCGTCGGCGATACTTTTACAATCTTGTTCACTAAATTCAAATCGTCCGCCCGTATTTGGGTACACAGAAATATCTACTCCTGCAAGCCTGTATAACAATCCATATAATAAGTGGTAACTCATACCTTCATTAGGTGAAACACAATAGCTTCCTGTAAATGATGGATGTGCCATATAAATCAAATCATATTTAGTAGCTAAGCCTCTTGAAGTATCTAAACCAAGTATCAGCGGTGCTAGTAATACACCCTTCACTCCTTGAGCTTTAACCCACACAAAATATTTTTCAATTTCCTCAAATGGTGCCGAAATAAACGGAAAGTATAGACATGCCTTTCCAGAGGATTGTTGTGCTTTATCAATGGCTGCGAGACACTGGCTAACTCGTTGCTTAAAATCATCAAAGTTGCTAACTAAGTTTTGATCGTCTTTAATAATATCTCCGCCACCTAATGCAAACTCATAACACATATTAGCAAACTGCTCATTAGTATAACCTCTTGGCTTCAATGCAGTTGCTAACAAGGGTCGTCCATAGACGCCTAAACAATCTCTAATCCCTGTTACGCCATAATTTGGTCCAGAGAAAATATTTAATAGGTGTTGCGGTAACGAGATATCTATCAATTTTACATTCGGATACATTGAAACATTACCAAAGCATAAATTGATTAGTTGATTGTACTGTTGACTGACGATTTCTTCTGGATAAGCTAATGAGATATTAAATGTGTTTGCCTTATCACTGACAACAGAAACTTCTTTTAATTGACCAAGGTATCTAGATTCTATTTCACCTGTAATAAGTGATTCTGGTGTTTCCACACTCTGCTCAATTGAAATTTTCCTTGCAAGTTCCTTAAGCTCTTTCTCATCGGTAATTACTTGATAAGAAACCACAACTTCTGCCATAAAATATTTCCTTAAATTAAAATTGTGTTTTTAATATTTAATATTGATAACCGGTAAAAAATCACGATTAAACGAGACCATAAGGTATAAAGACTACAGAATATGACCGATAACTTAAACTAAGCATAGTAATCATCGGTAACACATATGGGAACAGTATATACAAACTTCGAGCAGGCAAGAATTGAGCGGGAATCTGCCAAGATAATATCTGACTTAGTTTCAATGGGTGGTGTTGACTGGGCAATAAACACTATTACTCAAATCCCTTCGTTTAGTGATAATTATCAAGAAAAGCTACGTCTTTCTCTCAAAGAAAAGCTTTCTAGACTAAACGAGCATATTTTATAAACTAAGCCAGCAAGCTTTGCCTCACTGATTATCTATAGTATAAGACTATAGATGCTCAAGCTAATATCCAAGGCAATATCCGAATATAGCGATTGGTTACCCTACCTTGCATTAGGCTCAATCATATTTCTAGTGTTAAGCATCTTGCTGACACCTAAAATGATTGCTTTAATCCCTAGCGATTATTTCACACAGTCTAGACGCAATTCTAAGTCAAAATCATTTTCAGTTTTTCGACTTGGACTTTTTTTTATTAAAAATACCATTGGAGCATTATTGATGGTAAGTGGCATACTCATGCTGGTATTACCTGGGCAAGGCTTACTCACTATATTCGCAAGTTTGTTGTTGTTAGATTTTCCTGGGAAATATAAATTTGAGCGCTATTTGATTAAAAAACCAGCGATACTAAACAGCTTAAACTGGATTAGACGCAAGCAGAACGTTGTAGAATTATCGATTGATTAAGCCCATTTTTCGGGCATAGATCATGAAGAATATGCCGTTCATAACTCTCTAAATTACAAATAAAATATGTCAAAAATCTGTCCGGCAAACTCATCTTAATTCCCCCACCAGTCATCGGACATGAAATTCTATTTCATTAGAATTTATGTACAAATATACAAAAAAATATTAACCGTCTAGCAAGCCAACCAACTACAGGGATTTTCTATCATGCTACGCCATGCTCTTTTACTTCTATTGCTTTTTACTTCTGCATTTTTGTATGCAGACGATGACATTTATGTAGCAAAAGATAAGGATCAATACAGCTCAGAAAAGGAAAGTATTTTTGATGGTAATTTTGAGAGACTTGCACTGCAAATCAATTTAGCGTCTTATCATCCTGGTAACGCAGATGAATATAACCAATTCAATCGCGGGATCGGCCTGGAATATCACTTAGATTCATTCTTTCTCGCAGGCGGTTATTTCTGGAACAGTCTTTACCGTGACAGCTTCTACGCCGGCGTTGGTAAAGAAGTTACTTTTGGTGACGTTGAATGGATAGGTGTTGGTGCCATTGGTGGCTTAATTACTGGCTATAATGATGGTCAGGAACCACGCCCTGCATTAGTACCTTACGTATTTCTCACTAAAGATAGATATACACTAAAAATACATTACTTACCTGAATTAGGTGATGTTGAAGATGATGCAATAGGCTTTGCAGTGCGCATTCGCTTTGACTAACTCTAGACACTCACAGTAAAAATACTATCCATATATACCTAGTGATTGTTATCCTTATACTTTTGCGTATAAGGATTATGAATGGCCGAGCAAGACACTCTATTTACAAAAATTATTAACCGCGAGATAGCGGCAGATATTATTTATGAAGATGATATATGCATTGCATTTCGCGATATTGCACCACAAGCACCCCTGCATGTGTTACTTGTTCCTAAACAAGTCATCACTAAACTGTCCGAAAGCTCACAGCAACAACAAGCTTTACTGGGTCACCTCATGCTTACCGCACCTAAAATAGCTGCCCAGGAGGGCCACGCTAAGGCATTTCGTCTTGTGATTAATAATGGCGCTGAAGCTGGACAAAGTGTATTTCACTTACACATACACATTATCGCCGGACGCGACTTTTCTTGGCCACCAGGTTAATTCTTACTAATGAGTCTTCTTATCTATCCACGCAATAAGACTTTGAATTTTGTTTGGTTCGGAAGATTTTTCTTTTAGCACTTGCAAGCTATAGCGTAACTCGTGAATTAAATGTTCATAAGATTCTATCTTATCACGCTGATAAGATAATTCAGTGTTGGCCTTATTTAATAGCTGTCTCAGTTCAGACTTACTTAACTCATGAGTAAGTTTTTCAGTTGCATGTTTTAGCGAGCTATCTTTAATTTTATTAACCCAGCTCACCATGTCAGCCTCTTCAGTACGAACATTTGGATGTATCTCAGTAAGATCATCAATGTGCACCATACCTCTGACTGAAGGTAAACGCCCATTATCTATTTCACACTGTATATCACGCGGGGTAATTCCTACCAATGCTGCAGCTTTATGCACAGTTACAAAACGACCCATATCTCCTCACAAAATTATTCAGCATTTACATACTAAGAATACTACGTCTATTTAAAAGCACCTAGAATAGATATCGAAGGAATACATTTATTGATATGTACAACACTAAGCGACGACAATTAATAAATAGAACATATGAAATAATCGTCATGACGGCGTCATAAAGCCACCGTAAAACAGCGAATTAACTAATAGAATTTACTTGCGTAACAAGCTATAAACACATACAGTCAAACAATAAAAATAAAAATAAGAAGAAGAAAACTACAACGCTCATCATGCCCATAACGATTAATTTACTTATTGCTTTGTTAGTTCTTGTTATAAGTGTCGGCGTATTCTTACGCTGGCATTAAAATCAAGCAATTAAGAACTATACTTAAAGAAATTTATCACTACAGCACATCGTAGGATAGAGTCTTGCGCACTGAATTAAGTGCTGGGATCAAGTCTATGGCGACAAACGTTTAGGTAAGCCATCACCACGTCGAGTTGGGATATGTTTACCAATAAAACCAAAACCTATCCCACCTTGAGAAATATGTGCAATAACTGCAAACACACGAATCATTTTGGCAGTCCTGCCCCGGTCGATGACAAAAACTAATTGTATTCTGCGACCAACGTAGGCTCTCTTAGGAACAAAATCTATAAATACACCACGCGAACTAATATTACTTGGCTTACAACGCTCAAGTTCTAATTGCTTGCAATAGAGGTAGACGTTTTCTGAGGTCGGACGGCGTACGCTTAGCCTTCTTTCCATATTTTTTCTTGCTGACATGGGGACCCGTGATATTTTTATATTATTTAATGAAGCTACTCTATCAAAATTCTCAGTAAACTGAAGTGTTTAGGTGATAATTTACAAGAATTTTCGACCACTTCACGCGAAAGAATAGCAGATGATCACGTCACTGATTAAGGATTATGTTAAATAGTATAATTTTCGACCTAATCGATCAAGGTTATCACAGTTATTTTTGTTATAAACATACAATCATCGGCGTAATGCGCTCAATTAAGATAAAACCTTGGTATCTGTCACATTTTTACTTAAAATAGCACCGATGTATCGAAGTAGCAGAATTTACGCATAAACATTAGCTTACGCGAACGTGATCTACCTTTGATATTTTGTTGTTACAACTAAAATCGATTTAAATTTTTACAACTTCGGAGTTATAAAAAATGCAAGACAAGTTATTGAAATCTCTTCAAGCTCTCGCTTTCGCAGGTACTGCAGTACTAGCTGCAGGTTGTACTGTTACTGGTACTGAAACTGCTGATGATGGTGTTGATCCACTTGCAGAAGTACGTGAAATTGCAAATGAAGCACTTCGTACAGCTAACACTGCCGCATTCAATGCATCTACAGCTAAAGACATGGCTCTTTCTGCACAAGAAACTGCTGATGCAGCTATGGAAGCTGCTACAGCTGCACAAGCATGCTGTGACGCTAATTCCCGTCGCATGAATGTTATGTTCCATGAGTCAATGAAAGGCAAGTAATCTGAGATTCACCATAACAATAAAAAGCCCTGCATAGCAGGGCTTTTTTTCGTCTATGTTTTATGACTTTATCAATAAGATGACATTAAAAAAGGCACTCCTCGCTTCTGCCTAGCCTCCTGGTAACCCCTTTCCCACAATATCTGAAAGTTGTCTAGCTCCATATCTTTAGTCTTAGCTATAACCATTTGCACAAATTCAGTTAGATTTCGAGAAGCTGCTTGCTCTTGCTCTTCGATCTCAGAATGGGTTTCTACATATAAATTATTTTGCTTCCAACCCACTTTATAAGGTTGGTTAATAATAGTAACCGGTGTATTAACGCTCACACTATTAAACAGCTTTTCAATACCTACTGGATGTAAACGGATACATCCATGTGTTACTCGCATTCCTATTCCCTCAGGAACATTAGTTCCATGAATAAGATAACCAGACAATGCAAGACCAATTTTATAATCTCCTAGTGGATTATCTGGACCAGGCGGGACAACCTCGGGCAAGGGATCATTTCTCTCCTCATGTTCTTTACGTATTGATGCAGGAGGATACCAATTAGGATTTGCTATTTTTGAAGTGATACGTGTTTGCGCTAAGGGTGTTTTCCATTGGTCATCTTTACCAACACTAATGGGGTAAGTCGATACACTTGCGGTTTCTCCATCATGTTCATGGAATTGATAAAGTCTAAGCTCAGCTAAATTTATCACAACACCCTTTCTTTCAATATTAGGTAATACATATTGAGTCGGGATAATAATTTGTGCATCTTGGGAGGGAATCCACGGGTCTACATCAGGGTTTGCATCTACTAACTCATTAAACCCAATACGAAATCTCTGTGCCAACGCTAAAAAATTATCTCCCTCCTGAATAGTATGAAGCGCAATATTACCCACTACATCCTCATCAATATGGTAATGGTAAGTTTGCGCCATCAGAGATTGACTGCTTAACATCGCAGTTAATACTAACCATGAAAAATATATTTTTTTAATTGCTTGCATACAAATTCTCTGTCTAAATTAATCTGCCACTGCTACATCGACAGCTTCTTCCATAACCTCGAGCACCATATCAATTTGCTCAGGCTCTATGACATAAGGCGGCATAAAATACAAAACGTTCCCTAATGGACGCATTAAAATGTGATTCCCAAGTGCATGCCGGTAGGCTTTTAAACCTCGCCGCTGTTGCCATGGGAACGGCGTCATACTTTTCTTATCTTCTACCATTTCAATAGCAAAAATCATCCCTGTTTGACGCACATGGCCAACATGCGGGTGGTCATGAAAGCGCACCGCATTTTGCTCAATACGCTTAATGAGACTTTTATTTCTTTGAACCGTATCTTGAGTACGAAATATTGACAAGGTTGCCAGTGCTGCTGCACATGCAAGAGGGTTTCCTGTATACGAGTGCGAGTGCAGAAAAGCACGCATAGTTTCGTAATCATCATAAAACGCATCATAAATCCCATTTGTCGTTAACACTACAGAGAGAGGAAGGTATCCTCCTGTCAATCCTTTGGACAAACACATAAAATCAGGAGAAATATCAGCCTGTTCACACGCAAACATTGTTCCAGTGCGCCCAAAACCCACAGCAATTTCATCTACAATTAAATGCACATTGTACTTATCACAAGCTTGTCTTAATAACGTAATATATTTAGCGTCATACATACGCATATAACCGGCACATTGCACCAGCGGTTCAATAATAACGGCAGCAATTTCCTCATGACGTTGGGATAATATCTCTTCCATCAAAACAAACTTGCGCTGTACGTAATCGTCAACTGCCTCTCCTTCTTCCATATAAAAACTATCAGCACTTGGCACAGTAATGACATCAAGCAATAAAGGCTTATAAATATCTTTATATAACTCAACATCACCTACTGAGAGCGCACCAAGCGTTTCACCGTGATATGAATTTTGCAGAGTGACGAATTTTTTCTTATTTTCTTTACCTACATTTTTCCAGTAATGAAAACTCATTTTCAGAGCAACTTCGATAGCTGATGACCCGTTATCAGCATAAAAACA
>JANQKJ010000178.1 GCA_028281205.1 Gammaproteobacteria bacterium | reverse complement strand
TATTATTCGCTTTATTCCAAATACATCAGTCAGCGCCACCCTGAATCAGAAACCATGCAGGAAGTTGACGATACCTTTGAAAATTTTTTGTTTAGTAACTGGTCGCAAACATTCTCAATTGAAATACGCTTACCCAGCGAACAATTAATATGTGTTGCGATATGTGATCCACTGGCACAAGGCTGGTCCGCCGTGTACACATTTTATGATGTAGACTTTGCTAAATATAGCTTGGGAACTTTTTCCGTACTCACCCAAATCGAGCTGCTTAAACAACAAAACCTGGATTACTTATACCTGGGCTACTGGATACGTGACTGTGAAAAAATGAATTACAAAACTCAATTCCAACCTTGTGAAGGATTCGTTAACCAACAATGGATAGCTATCAATGAGTAATAACAAAAACTTTGGTGAAGGATTTAATGCCCTGGCTGATACCAGCCAGTTAAAAAAAATTACCTTAATCAACCGCGAGACTGATAAATCTTTCCACGTTGAAAATGTTCCCGGCAAACAAGCGTCTGTTAAAATTCTCTATTCCATATCGCAAACAAATCACTCGCAAATAAACATCAAACAAGCAAGAACTGGCATTGCCTTATTTGGTGATTATGCATTGGAAGAAGAACAGCAACCGAACTCTCATCCAAACATTCGATTCTTAATTGATGTGATTGATAATAATGAAGAGTGGTTAGTTAAAGCCGAATAATAAATCAGAGCTTCCTTAACTTATCCCAGTCGAATGCAGGGCCCGGATCTGTTTTGCGCCCCGGCGCAATATCACTATGTCCAACAACATGATTACTACTTAAACTTGCATACATCATTTGCAAACAAAGGATCACTGCATTTAACACACGATACTGTGCATCCGTGTACTCAACATCATCCGCCCCTTCCAGCTCAATCCCAATCGAAAAATCATTACAACGCTCCCTCCCTTCAAAACACGACTGACCCGCATGCCAGGCACGCTTATTAAAAGGTACAAACTGAATCAACTTGCCCGAGCGCTCAATAAACAAATGACTGGAAACCTCCATCCCCTTAATGTCCTCAAAATAAGGATGGATAGTCGGATCCAACTTATTCTGGAACAAATCACTCACATAACCGCCACCAAACTCATTGGGTGGTAGACTGATGTTATGCACTACGATTAACTCAATATCTGCATCGTCAGGGCGAGCATCAAAATTCGGCGACTCGATAAACTCAGCACCAACAATGACATGTGTGGATGGATCAATACGCATATTTATTTATTAAGCTGAAAACACAATCATAGCAAAATAGTGAAGCTTAAATAGATGAGTTAATACCACTCCAGTTTAAACTTATCGAATTACGCCTGGTATTATCCCCTGCTTAAGGAAGCAATATGAAAAAGATAGCAGTATTCGGCAAGCCTGGAAGTGGCAAGTCAGTGCTAAGTAAAAAACTGGCTGAGGCGACAAGAATACCTCTGTATCCACTAGATTTGATTGTCTATAAAAGCAATGGCGAACAAGTTGATAGAAATACCTACGACCAACAACACGAAAATATTCTATCCAAACAATGCTGGATCATAGACGGCTTCGGCCCTATTGATTCTTTTTTCCAACGTTTGGATGAAGCCGATACATTAATCTATATAGACTTACCATACAGTGTTAGTTACTGGTTAATCACAAAACGATTACTTAAAGGATTAATCATCAAACCTGAAGGCTGGCCTAATGGCAGTTCAATTATAAAAGGCAGCATAGCAAGCTATAAAACATTAAAGCTTTGCCCCAAGTTTTGGAATGACGATTTCATAAAAAAACTAGAAGCCTTATCAGACGATAAATCACTGCATGTCATACGCAGCACGAGTGAATTAAATAACTTTGTTGAAAGCTATGTTAGTTTGCATACATAACTTCTTAACCAAAGAATTTTTTTATTGAGAAGAAATTATTAATGACGGTGCTATACAAGCCACCGCCATTAACTGTTTGCTTTAGTTGAGCAAACAATAAATGCGGGTTAAAAGCTCACTAGGTTGTGTAGTCTTTGGATCATTGAGATATTCTTCAAAAGGAGGAAAATCTACAGCTTCTTCGCCACTTTGTGGCAACCAGCTACCGTATAGCCAATCGTAGGGTTTTTCCAATTCAGCATGAGACCCTTTGTGCATCACGGTTGCACAACGTCCTGCTGGGATTTTGTACTGTTTAAAATTCGAGTTATCTATTCCATCTGTTGAATTATCGATCGTAATACAAGCTGTCGATCGTAATTGTTTAGTGGGGACCGACTTTGGGTCATCGTAATACAATCCAATCGAGCGCGTGGTATCTGTGACAAGTCCCATTGTAGAGGCATCGATCATAAGTTTTTCAAAGGCTTGACCAATTTCCATATAGTCACCTTGGTGGTCGTAACCTAATAAACTAACCGGGTTAAATTCTATGATTTCTATTTCGTACATGGCTGTGTAATCCGTTGAAGTTTCAGGCAACATCGCAATAAAGGGTTCTAACAAAAAGTCTGAGTCTTTTCGGTTTTTCCGATAGTCATTCGGTGTTTCACCAAATTGTTTATCGAAGGCACGAATAAAGGCCTCTTTACTGCCATACCCACTGGATTGAGCAATATTTGCCAGTGATTGTTCGCTACGAATTAATTCTGCAGCGGCGTATTGGAGGCGCAGTCTTCTAACCGTCATATTCACAGTCTCCTGTGCGATCTGACGATAGATACGATGAAAATGGTAAGGCGACATGAAAGCAACATCAGCCAGTGTATTTACATCTAAATCGCGATCGAGGTTTTTATAGATGTAATCAATCACTCGACTAATACGCTTGCGATAATTTTGCCTTGTACTTACTTTCATTCTCAATCCTCCGACGCCTAGAATAGGGATTGTAGACTGATAGTGTTTGCGATTTTTGGCCTATTCAAGCCAACCTATGTTGTTAAAAAGCAAATAAAAATAAATGGGGTCTAATCCCATTTGCTTGCCCTAAACCAAGTTAATAAACATGCAGTTGAGTTAATTTGTGCTGTAATAAACAGCGTCACTCACATGGGTTGGCAATTTCCAAGCACTACTGGGCCAGGTGAAGTTATTTGGGATTTGGCCGGTAAGCAACCCTAGAATTCCCATTGTCTACACAAAAACTTAGTACCTAATGGGCCCCCCATTTAGATCTAAATAACCTCCTTTTAGGCGTCAATTAAGGAAAATACTTCGAATTTAGCCATGTAGGGCGCACAAAGTGCACCGATAAAACATTACCCTCATAAATATGACGTTCTAAAGCCAATTTTTCCCCTAATACTATGTTTCTGTAAAATTAGAATATTCATTGTTGACTTACTACGGCAAATAAATTATCCTTTTTTTGGATAACTATTTAACTGGGACTGGGAGAATGCATATATGCTAACACCTTTTGGCA
>JANQKJ010000162.1 GCA_028281205.1 Gammaproteobacteria bacterium | reverse complement strand
TAAAACAGTTTCACAAACCCAATCAACTCAGCACTCATTGATATAGACTTATAAAAACCAGTCAGCGGGCCATTGCCCGCTGACTATGTTTTACCATTTATAATTATTATCAACGCTATCTAAATAGCGTCCCAATCTAGCTTAACAGCAACTTATTCAGTTGCTTTACAAACTCTGATGGATTTTCTAACTGACCACCGCCAGCCAATACTGCTTGATCGAATAATAGTTGCGCCCAATCAGCAAATACCTGTTCATCTTGTTCCGCCTCTATTCGTGTTAGTAAATTATGCGTGGGATTGATTTCCAAAATTGGCTTACTAACCGGCACTTCATGACCTGCTTGCTTCATTAACTGCTGCATATGCAAAGCCATTTCATTTTCATTTAACACCACCACAGCTGGTGAGTCTGTTAAACGGCTTGAAGCACGCACAGATTCTACTTGATCACCTAAAGCCGTTTTTAAACGCTCGATAACGCCTTCCGCAGCTTTCTCAGCTTCTTCTGCAGTTTTCTTATCCTCTTCACTATCAAGCTCACCTAAATCAAGGTCACCTTTTGCTACAGAAATAAATTTCTTTTCATCATACTCATTTAAGTATTGCATCATCCATTCATCAACACGATCACACATCAACAACACTTCAATGTCGCGTTTCTTAAATGCTTCAAGGTGCGGACTGTTTTTTGCGGCCATGTATGTATCAGCAGTCAGGTAATATATTTTATCCTGACCAGGCTTCATGCTTCCTATATATTGATCTAATGAAACATTTTGTTCAGCAGAATCTTCTCGCGTCGAGCTAAAACGAAATAGTTTGGCAACCGTTTCTTTATTAGCAAAATCTTCTGCTGGCCCTTCTTTTAATACTGCACCAAAGTTTTTCCAGAACGCCTTGTAATCTTCGGGTTTGTTTTTCGCAATTGATTCCAACAAACTTAAAACTTTTTTAACTGACCCTGAGCGAATACCATCAATTAACTTATTGCTCTGCAAAATTTCGCGCGAAACATTCAGTGGCAAATCATTTGAATCAACCAAGCCTCGCACGAAACGTAAATACTTAGGCATAAGCTGTTCGCTGTCATCCATGATAAATACACGGTTCACATATAACTTAATGCCATGCATTTTATCGCGATCCCATAAATCAAATGGCGCTTGCGATGGGATATATAATAAGTTTGTATACTCTTGTTTACCTTCTACACGATTGTGCGTCCATGCCAATGGGTCCTGAAAGTCTGGCGCGACCGCCTTATAAAAATCTTTATACTCTTCATCACTAATATCTTTCTTAGCTCGAGCCCATAATGCTGTTGTATTATTAACTTGCTCCCACTCTACTTGCTGATCTTTGTCTTGCTCAGTTTCTTCTGAAGCTTCATTAGCTTCTTGAAGCATCATGATCGGCAAAGAAATATGGTCTGAGTACTTACGAATAATGCCGCGTATACGCCAGTCATCAAGATACTCTTTGTCTTCATCGCGGAAATATAAAATCACATCAGTGCCACGCGTATCACGCTCAGTGGCTTCCAAGGTATAACGACCAGTGCCTTCCGATTCCCAACGAAAAGCTTCATCCGTTCCCGCTTTACGAGTTACTACTGCCACTTTGCTGGCAACAATAAACGAAGAGTAAAAACCCACACCGAACTGGCCAATCAACTGTGCGTCTTGTGCTTGATCGCCGGTTAAAGACTGTAAAAATTCCTTGGTACCAGACTTAGCAATCGTTCCAATATTGGTGATCACTTCATCATGGGTCATACCAATACCATTATCAGAGATTGTTAATGTACCGGCATCCTTATCCAAACTAATATTAATTTTTAAGTCATTATCGCCCGCATACAAACTATCGTCTTGCAAAGCCTGAAAACGCAGCTTATCGCAAGCATCAGAAGCATTGGATATCAGTTCTCGAAGGAAAATCTCCTTATTTGAATATAAGGAGTGGATCATAAGATTCAGTAATTGTGAAACTTCAGCCTGAAACTCATGCGACTCAGGCTGGACAGCGGCTTCGCTCATTCAGTTTATCCCCCAGAAATTTGGACTGTAATTCAAGAACTGCAGATATAGTGCTTTTTACAGTATTTTCAAGGGGATATATAGCGAAAATTTTACTCAGGGTATGCGTGTTTGAAGAACGGAAAATTAGTAAGAATCGTTATAGTTCGGCAACAAAACAACTTCGACCCGGTTATTTAGGCTGGCAACTCGATTCCATTCGCCAGCTGACACAGTTGGCTCGGGGTAATTAAAACGGGGGCGTGAATAACCGTTAGACTCCATATCCACTTGAATACCCTCGTCTGCCAGCAAAGGTGAGCTAATCAAAAAATTCACAAAGCTGACAGAAGTTTGATCCTGCAAAGAAAACACCTTCACTTGC
>JANQKJ010000158.1 GCA_028281205.1 Gammaproteobacteria bacterium | reverse complement strand
TTTGCCCCACTTGGCGCGACTCAAAGTACGCTAATGGTAAAGCCAGTAGATGATTAAATAAGCGAGAGCCTAGTTCCACATCTACCCGGTTGGTGGTATGGCTAAATAAATAGTTACGAAAACCGCCGAGAAAAGCTTCAAATACCACCACCACAAAAAAACCAATGGCTAAGACATCCAAGGTGGTAAAACCCCGGTGCACTAACACTTTGTCCATCACGACTTGAAAAAACAGCGGTGTCACCAAAGCAAATAATTGGAGGAAAAATGAGGCAATCAATACTTCGCTAAAGAGTTTGCGGTATTTAACCAGTGACGGTATAAACCAGGAAATATCGAATTTCTGCTGCAGGCTTTCTCCTAAGCCCTGGCGACGGGTCACAACGATCAACTCACCGGACCACAATTGATCAAGCTCTTCTAAGGTAATCGAGCGCGGAGCCTGCTCTGCAAGATCGTGGATGAGTGCCCCCTTAGAACCGACCGTATCAGAACTGGTCATATCATCGGTACCTTGAGAGTCTTCCTCATTCACATTAGGCACCTGGCCCGATAGGCGCGCAATGATAAAGAAACTGCCGTCCTTGTTTTGGGCGATAGCCGGCAACATCGCGTTATCAAGTGCCTTCAGCGAAAGACTTAACTGTTTGGCTTTTAAAGTGAGGGCCTTTGCCGCTTGCAGGATATGAGTCACAGTAAAACATTTGCCCGGCTCAGCAAATTGATGGGCAATCTGGTCCGACTCTACAGGTAACTGATGGAAGCGCGCTAAGGCTAAGAGAGCGTGTAATCCTGTATCCATAACTATTACTATTCCTATTTCTTAGCGCGGAAGCACCACACAAGCTCAAGCAACACACAGACAGTTGAAGATAATAAGCAAACCGTTATCACACTATTCCGTTATCACACTTTCATTGTCATCTAACTATCTGGCAACTCATATTGGATAAGAAAAACTGTTTATAAACATCATTCTTCAATTTCAATCTCATTTTCTTAAACAGACGAACCTCAAGGAGATTACCTGAAAAATAATATTCTTTTTTTGGCATTGCCTCTTGGCATCACAAAAACAGGCCAATGTATTGTTATTAATTCACCAGATTTAATGTTGAGTTCATTTGCATCATTGATATTAGAGAGAAGCTGTACCCTACCCCCATCTAGAAATGTCAAAAGCCAACCAGATGACAACTCAAAATATATTTTCAGGTTATTCAGTCTTGTGTCGTCTTTACTAGTAGATAAGAGTATTGGGACGCTACTTCGAGCAGATAGTTATTTGAACTAGGCCAGTTCTGGCCATGCATAAATAGGTATGAATAACGTAGGCCCAACAGGATGATTGCTTTTTTCTTCAGATCATTCTTATTTCTAACACAATCTGCAAAAAGTTAAGTCGCGTAGGGTGTTTTCTTTTTAGGCCACATTAGTTTGGTTACTTTTCAGTACAATTTCTAAATAGCTTACTTATATGTGAAAGCTGGGCAACATCAATAAGGATAGCGTTACATGAAAAGACTACTGAGCGGTATAAAACTGTTTCTTTCATACCTTTTAATATATGCGATTAACGCATCAGCCATTGAACAGAAAGTTGATTTCAATATTATTTCACAACCTTTAGACCAAGCATTACGAGATGTATCGGTCAATTCTTCTATGCAACTGCTTTACTTATCAAAGCATGTTAAAGACCATGTTGCTCCGCCCATTCAGGGAGTATTCACTTTAGAAGAAGCACTTAATGCCTTGCTACAAAACACAGAGCTATCTTATAGGCTATATGAAAATCACACTATCATTATTAAAACAACAAATAATGAAGATACGAAAACATTACCAACGAATATAGTCAATACATCCAGGCATGTCTCATCAACTGAGTTAGAAGAAATTATTGTCGTAGACACGCCGCTATCTCGCGTCGCATGCTGTGAGAATACTCCCTCGACCTCGACAAAAACCTATGTCCCAATCATGGAAGTACCTCGGTCAATCGAAAGCATTAATAGCCAGTTATTCAAATATAGGGGTAATATCGATTTAGGTGAATTACTGCAAGATTACTCATCCGTAAATATCTCTGACGCCACCGGCAATACCAATATTCGTGGTTTCGAACTGACTGATCGATCGATACTAAAAGATGGACATCCATCAGTTAGCCACGGCATCACCGCGCCTCTACTGCAATCCATTGATGGTATTGAAGTGGCTAAAGGTGCAAACTCCACATTTTATGGATATGGCGAACCTGGCGGGGTTATCAATTTGATCAGCAAAAGGCCTGAACGCCAAGAATTCATGCGGTTGGGACTAACCGGCGGCGATCACGACTACTCATTATCGTCTGATATCAACCGCCCTGCTTTTTTGAATGACGATCTATCTCTGCGTACAAACCTATTTATTCGTAAACAAAGATCTCATGACGAAAGTAACGAATCCAGTCAGATACTATTTGCGCCCATTTTTCAATACCGTGTTGATGAGGTTTCTAGTCTCTTGGTGAAGGCCGAATACAATCGACAAAAAATTTTTGTGAGTGAAAGTGTTAATCTATTTCAAGGTTTTGATATTCCACACATTGGTGCAGGTTTTGCAGACGACTCAACTGTAATTATTGATCCTAGAGAAAAGAAGCTATCTTTTTATTCATTCGCCAATACGCTTAATAGCTTATTCCCACATCGAGAGTTAAAACCTCGTCAATTCACGTTGTCGGAGTTGCTTGTCAACTATGAAACCATATTAGATAGTGGCTGGGGAGTCAGTGCGGGCGCTTACTATGGTAAGGCGAATCAAACGTTACCACAATTTGGTAACCCTTCGTTCGCGCTTTTTGGTGGGGTCGACTATACCTCAGATAACTTTTTTAGTATCAACGATTTTTCATCCGCATTTCACTACGATGGTGGTACCCTACTACCTATCGTTTCCCATTTCAGGAAATACCAGCGAAGTGTGGATATCAATTTAAACCGACGTTTCACTCTATTTAATCTAGAACACGAGTTTCTCGTCGGCTACAGTTATTTTGATAATCGAGCATTTAACTATATCGAACAAGACACTGTTTCCACAATCGAGGTACTACAAGCAACAGGCAAGTATATCAATGTGGATTCTGCCCTGCTACAAGTTTTGCAGGTGAGTGATATCGAAGATACACTGGCATTCTCCATCAAAAATAACAGGGCGTTAAGCTATGGGGTCTACTTAGAAGATTATATTAGCCTATCAAGCCAAGTTAGGCTTCAAATAGGCTTGGGCATTTATCGATACAGAGAACGGTATACCTTGCATGCCAACAATATGTTAGAAATCATTCGACTGTCTACTGAAAAACTCGACGGCTTATCGGATTTAGAACAACTGGTTTTACAAGATAACTTGGCTCTTCCGTCAATGACAGCCAAACAAGCGAGGAGTGTGCCTAAAGAAACTGTTTACTCACCCAGGATTGGACTCACTTATTTGCTAAACCCCAGCACGGCTATCTATGCGAATTTTGCACATCAATTTAATATTAGGCATGCTGTCGATGGCCGAGGCAACGGTAGAGATGCTGAAGACACCGAAGCCTATGAAGTAGGAGCAAAATGGTGGCCAACGCCTGACTTACAGATTGAATTAGCCACTTTCCACCAAACAAAACAAAATTGGGAAACCACAGACCATGACTTAGCCCGAGAAAGCCTGGTAGGTAAGTTACAAAGTAAAGGTGTTGAACTAAATTTGCTAGGATATATTACGCCACATTGGGGTACCGCCTTTAACTTCGCGCAGCACAACCTAGATGTACTAGAGGGCAACCCTTATGCCTCAAACACCTACCTGTCATCACGAACAGCTTTACCGACCAAAAATGCCAGTTTTTGGCTTCAATACCATTTTCAACCTTACGGTGAATTCGGATGGAGTACCGCTATAGGAACCACCTATTTAGGTAGCCGAGAAGTCGCATTGGTGGATAGTAACACGCCCTACCGTGTCCGTTTATCTAACCACCACCTTGTTGATTTTAGCCTAATCTATCAAAATAGGGATTTGAAGATGGCATTTAACATCGATAACGTATTTAACAAAGATTGGCTGGTGGGTTTTACCTACAGCCCTATTGTCTCATCGCCTGGTCCACTGGTAGCAAAAGGACACGGCCTTAGAGTTCGACTCAGCGCCGAACTGAACTTCTAACATTTGCTGCTGGCTATATTAATAATGGGTAAAAGTTTTTTCTGGTCACCTTAGACCAGTTCATTAAGATGAGAATATTTCGTTTATTCAGTTTCATGAATTGCCGATTCGCCAATGTTAAACCAATCATACATCTCTAGTGAATCAGGATGTCCTCCACTTTCGTTACTTATTTTGATCTGTCTTAAGGTTTGATTACCTGCGCTTCTGATCGTAGAAGCCAAATAATAAAAAAGAATAGATACTTAGCAATAATCTGTTATTGACCTTGCAACACGAGGCTTAGTTTACTGATTTTCAAATGGGACCGCCTGGCTGCCACTACTATAAGCATAGCATTAATGAAGCTCACTATATCTACATAACAATAATTCTTCTAAAACAGAAATCTCGTTGGTATCATATTCTTAACCTTACTTTAACTTTATCATCCAACGATATAGATACCGATTACTGGCTTCATACACTCAACCAGAAAAATAATAGAACCGGCGGCGTATCAAAAAGTTAGCGTTAATAACCAATATAAATTGGTTATTAATGCTAACGATAAGACCTCACGTAAACAGACTAGATTTACAATCATTTAGTTTTTAACAAGTACAAATGGCAATGTTTACCACCTGGCGACCCTATCCATCGCTGCGATTCATCCCCTTCTATATACACAGTTTTCTTAGAATGCAGAGCCGCCACCGCAGAAGTCAAAGCACCATTGTAACCAGGATCTTCTTTATCCATCCAAAACCCATCAACACATTCGCCATCATCAGCTGCCGTTTTGACAATAACATCACCATTATTGAAAGAAGAATAAGTAGCTACTTCGACGATTTTTGTATTATTGTAATCCACCGCTTGCACCAAACTAGAAGAAAACAGTAAACCTAAAAATCCCATATAATTTTTCATTGTTGCGCCCTCAAAAGTAGTTTTGTATTTGCCCGAGCACTGCACTATATGTCTTATTTATATTACGGTCTTTCGATAATTTTCGATTTATTCACAATAAATAATTCTGTTTATAACATCATTGAATTTACGGCTACCAAAATAGAAGCCCCACATGCCTGCTCGGAAGAAAGATAATTTGATCTAAAAAATTCATCGTTAGTCAAAGCCGCCACCAGCGCATTAACAGGGTCTCTGTTGAATTCACCACATAGCATAGATATCGTATCGTTATGTTTAAGAATTTCTCGTCCTAGCTGATCCCTAATTTCCTGCTCGCTAGGCAATATATATTCTTGATACCCTCCTAAGTCATCCGTTATATCAATGCTTAAACCATCAGTTGACAACGCTAGCATTTCATTTCTTAGTTTAACGTTATAAAAATTATCTATGACTTCTTGAGCCTTATCCTCGGCTTTTCTCGCAACGGCCCAATCTAGAATCTGACCACCAATAAAACCAGATATACCACTGAGAAATCCACCAATAGTAGAGAAAATCTCTGAATCCACATCAATCACAGTGTTGTTATCTAATCTCCAACTCTTTACCGCTACTTCTACAACACCTGTTGGATCAACACTTATTATAGGATATCCTGAAATGCTCGAATTTTCTGATGTGAATTCCAAGTTAGTATCAATGGTAGCCGTGGCATCAGCGATCATACGAATTTCAGTGTCTATATTAATATTCGCTTCACCAACTCCGTCACAGCCCAAAATACCATAGTCAATATGAGGCCTTGCGCGATAATATCCCTTAGCCGCTAGCTCGCCATCAATATGGAGATTACTAACAATCGGTTCATTTAAACCTGAAAACTCTATACTCAATGAAGTCGGGTTATATAGCGTTAAAGACACATCAATACTGCTGTAATGGCGCTCTCTACTACAAGATGTTTTATTGTCTGTAAAGTTTTCTGTGTAAATAAGCCCACCGACAGTTGACCTTATTCCTTCCTCATTAATTTCTTCTTCTATCTTATTTTTAAACCAGCTCTCCAAAGTGCTATTGGAGCTGGAGTGTAGAAATTCGTTAATATCTCCTACCTCAATTAAAGTACCTGAATAGGCTGCCGATGACATTAACATATTCGGTATAGATAAAATTGATAATAAAACAGCTATTCTGTACTTAGAAAAATAGCATTTACAAAACATTCTCTTCATCTTTCTTCCCTCCCTATGAGTAAAATTATTAAGCATCAATTTACACCATTGATTGACTTAAAAAGATATATTGCAGTTATGTAACTCTTAACCCATGTAAATTGTGCTTATGTAACAAGCGGATGTTGAATCATTATATTGAAATGAAACCTGCTTACCCGCAATAAAAGCAAAAATTAATTTTACATTCAGTCTCATCATTTATTCTCCTCTTGGTCTGATTATATAAAAATCGTGGCAAGGCAAACATATATAAAGTTTTTCTACGGCTCTTACTAGTAATGACGCTCAACATTCTAAAAACCTGAAAATAAAACTGAACACTTAACAATTTAGCTTTATCACATTATTAGTTTTTTTAGGAGTAAGGTACTTCGTAAGTAATCTGTGAGAACTGATCAGTAGTATAAGCAACAACTGCTGTCTCAGCAGTTGCATCTACATGATTTTTGATATTAGGAGGGTTCGACGATTTTTGTCGATTAATGGTACCTACCTGTATTCTAACAGATAGATATTCGAAGCCGTGGCGGCCTTACCCCCCGGTGCTCAGAAGCAATCCTCCCATTCCGGGACTTTGATTAAGGTTTAGAGTGAAAAAGAAAAGCTAGCAATCAGAGCACCAATATTCAGGCAAGAATCTGGTACAATAACTCTGCCTGGGTATCTGGATTCAAGCTGCTCGAGCTCGTGGCATAAGGCCGTATCGTTACCATCTAAATTGATACTTGTCACCAACGTTTGAGATAACGATGCTAAAGGAGACACATTAACAATTCGATTGTCTGATAAATTGATATCTCCCAACATATTCAGTTGTTGGATACCTTCGATACTACCAATATCACGTGAAATACAGGCAATACCTGTCAGATCTAATACTTCCGTATTTGCATAACTACTAGCAAGGCATGAAGAAAAGCTAGAATCCTGATAAGTCAATAAGTCTACATCTCGAGCCTCATGGCTAGCATAGACTACACGATTTTCGTTCAACGCCCGTACCGCATCACCTGTATTGGCATCTCCACATATCTCGTCATCTCCGCAGCCTTCATTAGTAAGGTCAGGACTCGAAAATAGAGGGATTTTAAAGTCATTAATATTTGTCCAGCCTGTTGCCAAATTTATCCAGTTACCAACCATTATAGTACCAAATTCATTGCCATCGTTTGAACCATCGCAATCACCTTCTGCCCATCCTCGTGCATAATCTACTAGCGCAGTTTGATGTATTGTATTTCCAGTACATGTTGTGACGAGATCTCCATGAGCTAACCCCATTAAATGCCCAAGCTCATGGGCAAATGTATCTGAACCGCAATCTAATCTGGAAACAGCATATGCCCTATCGGTAGCAGCGATATCTTGTTGTGTAGTATTAACTGCCACAGCCCTCCCGCAAACATTATCTAGAACCTCAACAATAGCGACAATGTAGTCAGCTCCAAATCTATCTGCGTCTACGAAAATACCGTTGAATACACCGTTTTCATTTTCTATATTATTTAGCAATGTGCCAGGGTTCGTTACTGTACCATTATTGCTAATATCTCGAAAATCAAGGTTTTCAAGGACAAGATTAATATCAACACCGCTCTCTTCGTAAAACTCATTAGTTTCAAGCACAAATAAATCCATACTTTCACGAAGATCGTCTTGTGTGGTAGTGGCGGTAACTAAGTTATCATCAACAACGATGTGAACACCTATATCTACGGCATTAGTTATTTGGCTGAATAACATACCTAAAGAGACAGTTACTAAAAAACACAAATAACCTTTCATAACAGTATCCTCTTAATCAATAAATAGTGCGTTTTTCATTTTCTTATATTCATAAATTGGTAATACAAAACCGGCTTCGCCATTATGTTGAAATATATAGGAGCCTTCTGAAGTATATATTTTTCCCTTCATTAGATTTTTGCCATAATATATATTAGCGTACCGCCCTTTCTCGCCAAATCCAATTTTTACATAAGTGTTTCCTGTATTTGGCGATTTGGTATTTTTTTTAATGATGCCTTGCAACGTATCACCAAAAAGATTGATTGTAATTGGAGTTCCGACAGATCGGTACCGAAGTCTTGTAGCCGAGGATTTGAACATTTTACCGCTATTAACAAGATCTTCATCTATTCCTTCAATGTTCAGGGTACCATCGTGATATATTTCTTCAATAACAAAAACTTCTCTATCTTTCTTAGGTGTGCTAAATGTGCTGAGTTCGGCATTCGATTTTTTAGGTGGCTTAACGTTTTTAAGATCTATCGATTCTTCAGCTGTATTAAAGTTAGTATTTAGCGCTGCTATCCTTTCTTTTGACATTTTTGGCATTGTATTTACGTCAGAAAAAATACCAGATTCTACAGTATTATCAGAAAAATTTTTTTTCCGGCTACCATCGAATAGGAAAAAAAACAGATAAGCAACC
>JANQKJ010000055.1 GCA_028281205.1 Gammaproteobacteria bacterium | reverse complement strand
AAATATCTAGCGCTTCTCCACTGGCAAGTGACGGCAACGTTTGTGCTAGTAACTCTTGGATACGTTCAACTACTCGCTCCTCCGACTCTTCCCCTACCGTGGTAAAAAAGTAATCGAAGAGTATTCTTAAATTCTTGTCAGGTATCAAACTTCCATTGGCATCCAAGGCAAAATTAATGGGTAGCGAGGTACCATGTAACGACTTGGGCAGCGGACCAAAGCGGGAATTATAACTATCATAAGTGATCTTAGGCGATACTACTTGGTGTGCGCCGACATTCACACTTGGATGAACATCATCATCTGTAGAGACCACGCTAGCCGAGTCAACAACGCGGCTGAAGTCAGCTCGATTAGACGGTAAAGTTTCAGTCGCCTGCTCATCGGTAGCAATTAGCAACGCAAGCCCGCCTGTGGCTATGACCAAAAAGCATAAAGCTAACCCACTTTTCTTCAGTGAATTCATATCATTCCCACTGTTATTTAACGGTTATGGTTTATCAGTATTACAAGGAGGCATCTCGTTCATACTAATAATAGGTTCAAACTCTTTTAAGCATGGTTTACTTTTGCCATCGCTGCCACAGCAACACTTCTATTACAATTCACGCCTCCGGCATTAGACGCTTTTGATATTAAGCAGTAGTTAGTTATTAGAATGACGTCTTAGCTACGTTAAATCAAAAAACTTATCGCTCGGTAACATCTTCGACATTGTTACGTGGCGTTACAATGATCGGCATTATTTGTTTCATAAGTTAACATCTGTCAGTCAATTTAATACAAGTAATCGTTTCCAAAATGTGCTTACCTAGAAGCCCAGGTTCTAGCCTTTGCTAAGTTACTCACATCAAATTGTTTTTTATTTGATCAAATTTGAAAAAATAGATGTTTTTTACACTGGCACCATTCCTGCTTTTTGGTTCATCCGAGCAAAGATGTTATCCACGACACAACACGAAGGTGAATTTTATGGGATTTAAATCAATACTGGGTTCAAAAAAATGCTTGCCAGTGATGTTTGTTTTAACTCTATTTGGTTTCAACCAACAAGCGTCAGCGTCAGGTCATAATGGCTATGTGCCGGAAGAGACTTGCGGTTTTTGGGGCGCCTTTAGCTGTGCCGCTAGAAACCACTCTAACAGATATAACACCAAGTATCCGGTTGTATTAGTACATGGTGTTTCGGGTTTCGATAATATCATGGGCTTCATTGACTATTTTCATGATATCCCTGAGTCTCTCGAAGGTGGCAGTGCCAGAGTGTATGTGCCAGCCATTAGTTCGTGGGACGACGCCTACGTACGTGGTGAGCAGCTATTAGATTACATTCAAAACACAGTATTGCCCGACTCAGGCGCATCAAAAGTGAATCTAATCGGGTTCAGTTTAGGTGGACCAACAGTACGCTATGTTGCTGGTGTCGCACCCTCAATCGTTGCTTCCGCAACAACAGTGCACGCAGTCAATTATGGCTCAGGCTTTGCGGACTGGGGACTAGATACCTTCCCTCAAGGTTCAGCCGGCAACACTCTTGTCACTGATCTTATCTCTTCACTGTCTGACATCACTAACGCATTGTCAGGCAACTCAGGTAACGAAAACGATGTATTGGATGCTATCCTGTTCATGTCCAGCGATGGCGCCAACGCGTTTAATGCAACCTTTTCAGATGGTATGCCAACAAGTTATTGTGGTGAAGGCGCCAGCCAAGTTAACGGCGTTCACTACTTCTCTTGGGGTGGCACGGACCATATTACCAACGTACTCGATGTGAGCGATTATTTCCTTGCAGCTACTGGTAATGTAGGTTACTGGAACGGTGATGAAAACGACGGCTTGGTAGCAAAATGCTCTATGCATTGGGGTGATGTAATCGCAGATCACTACCGAGCCAACCATTTTGATGGTGTGAACCATCTATTTGGCCTAACATCCATTTTTCATAACCCAGTCAGTGTCTATGAAAATCATGCTTCACGACTACGTGATATGGGCTTGTAAAACTCCAAGGAGCAACGCATAGGCAACTCACATAAATACCATCTCACAAAGAGCACTAAACAGTGCTCTTTTTTTTGCCTGATCGATTGTAATAGCCCCCCTAGATACCCTCGCTTGCATTCTTAGCCAACAAGACTAGCTTATACCTCGCCATAAATACTAATAGAAACCAATGTCACGTAAATTCATAAATCTGACATCAGGTGCTAACAACACGTATAGCTATAGATGAAAAAGCTACATAGCGTAATGCATCACAAAGATAATTTCTGAATTCACCTAAGCGAGTAACACAATAACATTGCTCGCAGCTGCAGACTGTCGGACTAAGTAATTATCGGCAAGATATACTGACAAGTGGGCTGATATAAGGTTTGAGACAGGTATTTATGGGAGCAGATCGTTAACTTATCAGAGCACGACACTCAACAAAGTAACATAGATATTGTCAATATCTTCCTGCACCCTAAACTCGATCGGCAACTCAATTTGTTGTTGGGGTTTAGGTGAGTAGATCAACATACCGTGGCATAGTGCATCGTCGGACAATTTGACCAGAGGCCTATGACTCACATCTTTTATGACAAAGCCACCAGCATCGATACCGACCAATTCATCGGTAACACTTTCAACAACGAGTGCGAGGACGTCAGATTGGCGACATAGCTCAGCAGTACCGAGCGCACTCGCGGGTAGCGAATGCAATAGCAAGGGCAGTAAGACACCGACGCCTTGCCTGCGCCAACGTTTACCATAGGAAGTTTTCAGCAGTTTACGTACCAAAATTATATATCACTAAAGGTATCTACAAAATTACCATTTTAAATGGCTACAAGATAAATTTAGAATAAATATTAAACACTTCCAAATTATTATTATTTATATTATTGGCCAAATTACGACACAAAATGTCTAACGCTCTGCTTCTGTTGATAAAAAGCAGAAACATAATGGCATCAGCAAAAAGGAATGAGTGTCTTGCCTAGGCTTTACGGCATATGACAGAGAAGCAACAGAGCAATATTCTCGCTGGTTATAAGCTCTGCTTGCGTGTTCTTTCAACTTCCATTAAGCCAGTAAGTAACTCATCAAAAGGCTTGGGTTTAGCAACAAAATACCCCTGCGCATAGTCTACACCAAGTTTTTCTAACTGCCGCATAATCTGTTCGTTTTCAACAAATTCTGCGACAGTAACTTGACCAAAGGCGCGCGATATTTCCACCAGTGCTTTTACCAAGACTTGATCTTCTACATCATCCGGCAAGCGTCGAATAAACGAGCCATCAATTTTTAGATAATCGATAGGCATTTGTTTTAGATAATAAATTGACGAGAAACCTACGCCAAAATCATCAAGTGCGAACTGGCAGCCCAACTGCTTTATTGAACGCATAATTGAAGCGGTGGCATCTATATCGGCCACGGCAGACGTTTCGGTAATTTCAAAAATAATGGTATCCGGTGCAACGCCATATTTTTCAATACAAGTTTTTATATGTTCCATAATATCTGGGCTTTCTAAGCTCGCACCGGATAAATTGACGGATAAGC